>JAISXE010000302.1 GCA_031270615.1 Spirochaetia bacterium | reverse complement strand
TACTATCTGGAAAACTGCCTCGACGAAGGAGTTGCCTGCGACGCGAGCATAGCCAAGCGCGTCATGCAGTGGTACAGGGCGCCGTTTCTGAAAAAATCCGTGGAGATTATGACCCAGACATCCCCGGACGACGCAAAACTCTACACCAAACGGAATCTGAAACAGGCCGAAAAGGATATTCTCGTGGGCATGGATTTCTTTATTTCCGAAAAAAGATACAAACCCGAGGACCGGGCCAAAGTGCTGGACAGGGGCTTTGTGGACGATACGGTTGCCCTCCGGGCCCAGGCCATTTGCAGGGAACAGGGCATAGCTTTCTAAAAACGCGCGGGGAGGATAGATCTGTGGGAGATATACAGGAGTCTGCGGACAGATTGGGCAACGCCGAACGTGTCGCGCTGGATCAGGGTCGGAAAAAGAAAACCACCTATTTTTACATGATGCTGTCCATAACAGGGCTGCTGGCCTTTCTTGTCCTCTGGCAGTTCGCGGTAATGACAAACCTCGTATCCAGCAGATTTTTATCCACCCCGCTGGAAGTTATAAATCTTTTTGTTGTCAAACTCTCCGATCCCTTCCCCGATGGGGAGGTGTTGGGGATAAACATCCTGTCCAGCCTGAACGTCGCCCTGGCCGGATTCGGGCTGGCCATCGTTATCGGCATACCCCTGGGGCTTTTTATGGGCTGGTACCGGGGCTTCGACGCGTTTATGCGGCCCATCTTTGAAATTGTCCGGCCCATACCCCCTGTTTCCTGGATTCCCCTCACCATCGTGTGGCTTGGCATCGGCCTTCAGGCAAAGGCTTTCATCGTGTTTTTTTCCGCCTTTGTGCCGTGTTTGATAAACGCCTATACCGGGATACGCCAGACCAGCCAGGTTCTTATCAATGTGGCGAAAACCTGCGGGGCTTCCAATTTCACGATATTCTACCGCATCGGAATCCCCTCGTCCTTTACGATGGTTTTCGCGGGGGTGCGGGTGGCCCTGGGGAATTCCTGGGCAACCCTGGTGGCGGCGGAAATGCTGGCGGCCTCTTCGGGGCTGGGATACATGATCCTGATGGGCCGCCAGTTTGCCCGGCCCGACATTATTATCCTGGGCATTGTGGTTATCGGCAGTATCGGGGTCATTTTTACTTTTCTCCTGGGACGCCTGGAGAACCGCCTTTTGGGATGGAAGCGGCTATGAAAGAAACCCCTGTATTGAGCAGCGCCGAAAAGAAAGAGCTGCGGCTGAAACGAATCTATTTGCTGCTTCCCCTTTTGTCCCTTGCGCTGCTTTTCCTTCTGTGGATTCTCGCGGCCACGGGTACAAACAAAGACAGTTTTCCTTCTCCCCTGGCCGTGTGGGAAAGATTCCTGCTCATCATGAAAAGGCCGGTCAAGGACTATACCATTTTCGGCCATGTGCTGCAAAGCCTTCGGCGTATTTTTTCCACGCTGGTCGTTGCCTGGATTACGGGCATTTCCTTTGGCGTCCTCACCGGGTGGAACCGCAAAGCCGACGCCCTTTTGTCGCCCCTTTTTACGGCTTTCCGCTCGGTCCCGCCCCTGGCCTGGATACCCTTGATTACGATATGGTTCGGAACCGGCGAAGGCTCGCAGATGCTTATCGTGTACACCGGGTGCATCGCTTCCATCGTGGTGAATACCCAGGCGGGGCTGAAAAACGTGGCCAAAATGTACCTTGACGTGGGCACGGTTTTCAACGCCAGCTCCCGGCAGATGCTTTTTCAAATAGCCATACCGTCGGCGCTGGACGCGGTTTTCGCCGGCGTGCGCACCTCTACCAGCGCCGCCTGGATGGTCGTTCTGGCGGCGGAAATGCTGGGCGGGAAGTCCGGCGTGGGTTTTCTGATTGTGAGGGGGATGGATTCCCTGGATCTTCCTTTGGTGCTCATGTCGATGATATTCATTGGCGTTGTGGGCGCCATGCTCGCGGTGCTTACTCAAATTGTAGAAGGGGTGCTATGTCCATGGACGAGAAAAAAATCCGCCTGAGGCTGGAACACATATCGCAGAGCTATGTGGTAAAAAACGAGGTCCGCTGCGCGGTGGATGATGTTACGCTGGACGTATACGACAACGAGTTTCTTGTTGTTCTGGGTCCCGGGCACTGCGGCAAGAGCGTGCTTCTTAACATCATCGCCGGCATAGAAAAGCCTGTGGCCGGACAAATGTTTCTGGATGGCGGGCGGCTTTTGAAGAGCGATGAGCGTATCGGCATGGTGTTCCAGAAACTGGCCCTCATGCCCTGGAAAACCGTCATGGCGAATGTCGAGTTTGGCCCCGAAGTGCGGGGCGTGGCCAAAGGCGAGCGGCGGGCGGCGGCCCAGAAATACATCGATCTTGTGGGCCTGACGGGTTTTGAAAAAGCCTACCCCAACGAGCTGTCCGGGGGCATGAAACAGAGGGTCGGCATCGCCCGGGCGTATACAAACAATCCCGAAATCCTTTTGATGGACGAGCCTTTCGGACAGCTTGACGCGCAGACCCGCTACGCCATGCAGGAAGAAATTATGAAAATCTGGGAAATGGAAAAACGCACGCTTGTCTTTGTTACCAACAATATCGAAGAGGCGGTGTACCTGGGCGACAGGATCGTCCTTCTTACCCGCTGCCCGGGCCGGGTAAAGCAGGTTTACCCCATTGGCCTGCCCCGTCCGCGGGACACGGTGGACCCGCAGTTCCTGCGCATACGCAAAGAAATATCCCAAAATACCGACCTTGCCCTGTAAGGGCGAAAGGATGCCGCTATGAAAGAAACCAAATACAAAGTGGAAGTAGACAGCCTGACGAAATACTTTGGCTCTCTTCATGTGTTGGACAATATTTCCTTCCAAGTCAGGAACGGCGAGTTTATCTGCGTCGTGGGCCCCACGGGCTGCGGGAAGACGACTTTCCTCAACCTGCTGACCCGCATATACCAGCCCACGCGGGGAGACCTCTACATAGACGGCCAGTCGGCGAATCCCAAAAAACACAACATAGCCTTCGTGTTTCAGGAACCCAGTTCGATACCCTGGATGACGGTGGAAAAAAACCTGCGTTTCGGAATGGAAATCAAAAAACTCCCGAAAGCGGAAATCGACGGGCGCGTGGAGCGGATCATCAAACTTCTTGGTTTGCAGGACTTCCGCGATTCTTACCCCCACCAACTGTCGGTAAGCAGCGAGCAGCGCATCATCATCGGCAGGGCCTTCGCCATGAATCCGGACCTGCTTCTTATGGACGAGCCCTACGGCCAGATGGATGTCAAACTGCGTTTCTATCTGGAAGACGAAGTTATCCGCCTGTGGCAGGAGCTGGGAAGCACCGTTGTTTTTATCACCCACAATATCGAGGAGGCGGTCTACCTTGCCCAGAGGATTTTGATCATGTCCAACAAGCCCACCACCATTAAAGAAGAGGTAAGCGTGGACCTCCCCCGGCCCCGGGACGTTGCCGATCCGCGGTTTATTGAAATACGAAAGCATGTCACCGACCAGATAAAATGGTGGTAGGGCCTGCGCGGTTCATCTGAACGCGGTATGCCTTTCGGGCATCGGCGTTTACCATCATTGTATGGAATTAAATTGCGCGAAGCGCAAATAGCCCGCGGGGCGCAAAGGGCTGGTCGCAATTTTGCGAAGCAAAATTGCTGCTCGCCCATGCATCCAGGATTGAAGCGGAAAGCCCGCAGACCCGCCGCAGGCGGGGCGAGGACTTGGAGCGGAAAGCCCGGTTTTTGGCGTTCCGGCGCCAAAAATGCGCACATATTTTCTTAACTTGTTGACAGTGGCGCGGTTCCTCTGAACGCGGTATGCCTTTCGGGATATTCTATTTTTTCGTAACTATTCAGTCGCCTCGCTCTGATTGCAGGCCCAGTCGGAAGGACTTCCAAATTGTCCCCAATTTGGAAGTCCTCACCTCCAGTACCGCTTAAAAAAACACCCAGTATGCGTTTGGTAGCCCCTGTTTGGAGTAGAAAGCGCGGGTGGCTGCGGAAAAAATGCAAGCGGCTTCGCGTCTGCGCGCCTAGAGCAAGCGTTTTTTCCGCTGCCAGGCCCTGCGTGTCCGTACTACCAACCTTTCTTGCCTCTATCTGAATAGGAGTTACATTTTTTCCGTATAATGGGTAACATACGACCATGTTGTATCCGGGAAATGGAAAACCGCTGTTCGTGCAGCTCAAGGACTTGATACTCCAGTGGATAGACGCGGGCGAACTGCAAACGAATGACAAGCTGCCCAGCGAGCGCGCCTTGTCGGAGGATTATCATGTCAGCCGCATCACTGTCCGGCAGGCCCTGAACGATCTGGTTAGGGAGGGGGCCATAACCAAACGCCACGGCAAAGGCTATTATGTCGCGCCCCCGAGGAAAATCGAATACCGCCTGGACAGCCTTTTAGGTTTTATCGAAGAGTTCGCCATCAAGAATATGAAGTGCGAAATTACCATTCTGCGCAGGGAATTCATCGCCCCGCCGGAAGAAGTCCGCGCCGCTCTTGGCCTGAGGAACAATGCGAAGGTGTTTCTTTTGACCCGCTTGATTATTGTCGAAGGCGAGCCTTTGGGCATCGATTATACCTACCTCCCCGGCAACGTGGCCCGCCTGCTGGAGGGCATGAGCCTGTACAACAGCATCCTCTACAGGTTTTTCGAGAAAAACGGTTTCAAGCTCACAACCGCGGATCAGTGGATAAGCGCGGAAAGCCCCACGCGGGAGGAAGCCGAACTGCTGCGCAAAAAAGAGCACGATCCGGTTCTTGTCATTTACCGCAACACCCGCGTTGAGGGCGATGCGGTTTTGGATCACAGCCGCACGGTTTACCGGGCCGACCGCTACCGTTATTTTGTTACGTTGAAGCGCTATCCCCCCGTTTCGCTTGAAGACGAAGCCTGAGGCCTTATAACAGAGTCTGTTCCAAAACCCATTTATAATTTCACTCCGATTCGGAATTTTGGCGCATTTTTGGCGCTCCCGCGCCAAAAACCAGGCTTTCCGCTCCAATTCCTCGGCCCCTGCGGGGCCTGTGGGATTTCCGCTTCAATCCTTTGCGCCCCACGGGCTGGCCTATTCCTTAACCTGTTGGCGGTGGGAGGCATCCTGTTTGTCCAGCAAGCCCATTTTCTTTTTCATTCTTGCAAAATTGCGGACCCCTGTTATCAGGGCCGCGGGCGCCGCTGCCAAAAAGCACCAGCCCACAATATGCGCCCAAAACAGGTCCAGAATCCCGATCATCCCAATGCCCGCGGCGACAAGGCCGATGCCCATGCGCAGGTAAGCCAGCAAGGTGCGCTCGTTTGCCAGCTTCGTTCTGTCCAGGGCGAGGTAGTCCCGCAGGATCATTTCCGCGCCGCTTTCGTAGGTTTTCATTTCGTCCATAAAATAATAATAAAGGCTCCGTGTTTTTCCCGTCAAGTAAGTAAACCTCAGAAATTCAAAGTATCAATAAGTTTGTTATGAAAATTTTTAAAAATCTCCTAAAACTGGCCAAATTGTCCGCAATTCGGCCAGTTTTTACCTCAAAAAACGTTTATTCAGCAGCAATATCGTTGGTTCTTATGGCTCCCCTGCAAAGGCGCGGGTGGCGGCGAAAAAAAAGAGAGCGCCCAGGAAAACGCGCGCGAAGCGCGTCTCTTAATTATGCTTTACGGC
>JAISXE010000273.1 GCA_031270615.1 Spirochaetia bacterium | reverse complement strand
AGCGGAAATCCCGCAGGGCGTGCGAAGGCTGGTCGCAATTTTGCGAAGCAAAATTGCTGCTCGCCCATGCAACCTGGCACGCACGAGGAATTGGAGCGGAAAGCCCGGTTTTTTGCGGCAGGGCCGCAAAAAATGCGCCCATGTTCCGGATCAAAGACTCCGCTTGTCAAGATAGTATAAGGGCGGCGATTCTGCTACACTGGGGGCTATGATTATGCGCATACTGCAGATTTTGGGTGCCCTGGGGATGTTCCTTTACGGGATGAAGCTGATGACCGAAGGGATACAGAAAACAGCGGGCAACAAAATGAAGACCGTGCTCGACTTTATGACGATAAACCGCTTTACCGCTGTGCTGACGGGTTTTCTGGTGACCGCGGCGATCCAGTCCTCAAGCGCGACGACGGTCATGGTGGTGAGCCTGGTCAACGCGGGTCTTTTTAACCTGACGCAGGCAATCGGTGTCATTCTGGGCGCGAACATCGGCACGACGCTCACCGGGTGGATCATTGCCATTGTGGGGTTCCAGTTCGATATTGCCGCAATTGCCCTGCCTTCGATGGCGCTGGCGACTCCCATGCTTTTTATTTCAAAATGGGGGAAACAGAATATCGGCGAAATCCTCCTGGGCTTCGGCTTGCTTTTCCTGGGTCTGTCCCTTATGAAGAACTCGGTTCCCAATATCAACAGCCACCCCGAAGCCCTCGAATTCCTTCGGGGCTACACGAATCTCGGTTTCGCGACTTTTGTCATTTTCGTTCTTGTGGGGACGGTTGTCACCATGGTTGTGCAGGCTTCCAGCGCCGCCATGGCTGTGACCCTTACTATGGCGTACTACGGCTGGATAGAGTTTCCTGCCGCCGCGTGCCTTGTCCTGGGGGAAAATATCGGCACGACCATAACCGCGTATCTGGCTTCGCTGAACACCAATGTGACGGCGCGGCGCGCGGCGCGGGCGCATACGCTTTTTAATGTCATGGGCGTCATCTGGGTGGCGGTTTTTTTTCGCCCCTTTCTTTCCCTGATTGAATGGGTTATCCCCGGGGAGGCCGCCGACCTGTCCCTGCTTCCGGCGCGGCTGGCCCTTTTCCACACGCTGTTCAACCTGTTCAACACGGCCTTGTTTATTCCTTTTATACGCCCCTTCTCCCGTCTGGTGGTTTTCCTTGTCAAACCCGGGAAAAACGAGGAGACGACCCGCTACAGACTGGTCTACACCGCGGCCGGGCCGCGCCAGGCGCCGGAAATCAACATCCTGAAAGCCGAGACGGAAATCAAAAAAACGGCGGAACTCCTGGAAGAAATGTTTCCGGCCACTGTCAAGGCCGTTTTGGGTTCTTCCGGGGAAACCAGGGAGACCGCCGCCGCCATCGACGCGCGCGAGGAACACCTGGCCCTTATGTATGAGGAAATATCCCAGTTCCTCGTCCACTGCTCGCGGGAGAACATTTCGACCAGGAACCTGGAAAAACTTAACTTGCTTATCCGCATTTGCAACGAGACCGCCAGCATCGGCGAGTGCTGCAAAAAGCTCGCCGCCTGCGCGCTGGTAAAGGCGGACAAAAAAATCGACTTTGACAAACTGGGCGCGGAGGAAATAAAAACCTACGCCGATATGGTAAAAAAATTCCTCGCCTTTAACCGCGAGCATCTGGGCGTCCGCATGGCCGCCAGCCAGCTTATGGAGGCCGAGGCCATGGAAAACGCCATCGACAAGTCCCGCGACATTCTGCGGAAGGCTTCCCAAAAACGCCTCAAAACCGGGCGCGCCCACGTCAAGACCGAAATCCTCTTTATTGACATACTGCGCCACATTGAGCATGTGGGCGACCACTCATTTGAAATTTCCCGCGCGCTGTACAACATGAACTCCGAACCCCAGGCCTCCGTGCCCCTGCCGGTGCAGCTATAGAACGGGGAGGGGGCATGCGGCTTACTTTTCTGGGAACCGGCACATCCCACGGCATACCGGCCCTTGGATGCGGCTGCCCTGTGTGCCGGTCAAAAAACAAAAAGAACAGACGCACGCGGGCTTCGCTGCTCGTGGAAACGCAGGGCCGCTCCATCCTTATCGACACCGCCACGGAACTGCGGATCCAGGCGCTGCGCGAAGGCATCCGATCCATTGACGCGGTTCTGTACACCCATACCCACGCCGACCACCTGCACGGCATCGACGACCTTCGCTCCTTCAGCCACGAAAAAACCATCCCCCTGTACGGCGCGCCGCAGGTCCTCGAGGAAATCAGGCGGCGCTTTTCGTATATCTTCGACCCGCCCGCAGGGCACGAGAGCAGCATCCCGCACCTGAGCCTGCATCCCGTGGGGGCGGGGGATTTCCCCGTCTGCGGCGTTTCGGTTACCGCCGTGCCGCTCAAACACGGCGAGGCGGACATTTACGGTTACAGAATCGGGGGCATGGCCTACCTGACGGATTGCAGCCGCATACCCGAATCCTCCCGCGCCCTGCTCGAAGGCCTGGACATCCTTATTATCGACGCCCTGCGCCCCGCGCCGCATCCAACCCACTTCAGCATAGCCCAGGCCGTCGAAGAAATCCGGCGCATAGGCCCCAGGAGGGCGCTCCTCACGCATTTCTCCCACGCGGTGGAGCACCGGGCAATAAAAAAGGAGCTTCCCCCGGGGGTGGCTCCCTCATACGACGGCCTCAGTCTGAGGTTTTGATTGGGGTTTTGATTAAATCCCTGATTGCGTTTTTCCTCTCGCCCGCCAGGATTTTGACGACCTTGCCGCTTTTCAGGCAGCGCGCGCAGACCTTTATGGTCTTCCGTTTTGTGCCCACCATCGTCTTCACCTTTATGAGATTCGGCTTCCATACCCGCCGCAGGGCGTTTTTCGCGTGGCTTATCGTATTGCCGCTTACGGTACCTTTCCCGCAAATGTCGCATCGTCTGGCCATAAAAATCCCGCCTTCTTGTTTGATGGGCCGAGCATAGCACAAACAAAAAAAAATGTAAAGGGGCGCGGCTCAGGGGCCAGCAATTCCGATTTCAAAACGAAAATCACAAGAGCCTTTCCCAAAACCCATTTATAATTTTACTCCTCTTTGGAATTTTGGCGCATTTGCGGCGTAAAACGCCGCAAACCGGGCTTGTCGCTCCAATCTTTTGGCTAAAGCCAAAAGGATTTCCGCTGCAATCCCTTGCGCCCCACGGGCTTTTTGCGCTTCGCGCAATCTAATTCTATATAGCGAGGGTAAACGCCGATGCCCTGTCATATCGTGTTGTGCCTCCCACGGCGTCCCTCGGCCTGCCAGGGCGCGCACAGCGCCAGCATGCAGGTATAGCCGCCCTTCCCCTGCCGCCTGTAGGAGGAAAAGCGCGCGTCGCAGCAGGTGCACGCGGGGTAGGCAAAAACGCCCAGGACGCCCTCCGCCTTGAGGATCTTCGTGTTCGCCGCCACCAGGTCCAGACGCCAGGCGCCGTCACGGAAGACGGCCGCGTCCTCGCCGAATTCCTCGGCAAAGGACCTGGCCCTCTCCTGGGGAACGGCGTAACAGCAGGACCGTATGCTTGGCCCCAAAAGGGCGCGGATATTTTCCGGCCGCGAGCCGTATGAGGCCTTCATCAGTTTCAGCGCCTCGCGGGCGATCCCCGTTCCTTTCCAGCCGGAATGAAGAAGGGCGCGGCCGCCGCCGGCCGTGTCCCACAGAAAAACGGGCATGCAGTCCGCGACGCTGACGCCAAGAAGCGTTTGGGGGTCATCCGTCACAAGGCCGTCTCCGGCAAGGCCCGCCGCCGCGTCCCCCGCGCCGGAGCGCAGGACGACCCGCGTGTGTTCCTGGCGAAGCCAAACGAAGCGCCTGCTGGGAAAAAGCCGCGCGGTCTCTTCCAAAACAATCGCGGCGGGCCGGGGCTTGAGCCTCATGTCGCCCTGGCAGGCAAGCGAGAGCATGGCCGTGGGCGCGTTGGGGGCGCGATCCTCCCCCCAGCCCAGGCTGATCCAGCCCCGGTTCACGCCTTGCCATCCTGGGCGCCACGGCTTTCCTGCCAGCCCTTTTCCAGCGGCACAAGTTTCTGCAAAAGGCCGTTCAAGGCGCTGAGTTTCCGCAGGCTGGCGTCAAGGCCGCCGCGGAACGCCGCGTTTGCAGTGCCGCCCAAATAGCTGAGGTTCGACAGGGTATCGTAGGTGCCGCCGGTTTCCCCATAGAGGATGCCGTTTATAGTCCGCAAAAGCGAATGCAGGCCCCCCTGGACGGTCTGCAAAAGATATTCGGCGTCAAGGTCCGTCCCCTGGACAATATGGCGGATTTTCCTGCGTTTCAGCGCGGCGGGCGCGTACTCCTTCATGTTCGCCTTGACGGCCAGCGTCACGTCCCCGTTAGGCGTCAGGCGCGCTTCAAACTTTTCCAGCATGACTGCCGCCTTCAAAAGGGCGTTGAAGCCGTCCGAGAACTCCTTGCGGTTGTTTTCGTTATAAAAAACCCCGTCGATAAGAACCGCTTTCAGATACCCGCTGAGTTCGCCGGGAAAAACGGCTTCGAGAAAAGTCTTTGCCAGGCTAAGGCTCAAAGGATACGCGCCGCTTACGGTATGCCCGTCAACGGGGAAACTGTAGCCGGACACCTCCTGCACGGTTACGGGATCAAAGGCGCCGCGGATTTCCCGGCGCAGATCCCTCTCCCTGCGCTGAACGGTAAAATCCCTGTACTGCGCCTCCACCCGCTCCCGCCAGAACTGTTTCAAAACCGCGAACCAGTCCTCCGCCCCGCCGGATACCGTATAGGAGTAGTTGGGGTTCCGCGACGCGTAGCGGGCAATGAGGAGCCAGGGTATCCTCCTGTTGATTTCCCTGATGTTTTCCAAAGCCCTGTTCGCCTGGGAAATCTGCCGGACGGCCTCGGCCTCCAGCGCGGAACCGCTTTTTTCCTGGTTGGAGAAAAGAAACAAAACGCGCGTCAAAACAGGCGAAGGCGGGGACTTCATGTTGCACATGATTTCCGCAAGTTTTATGACCTGGGCCTTCAGCCTGCTTATGGGGCAGGGAGAGGGAACACCCTCGGGGCCGGAGGAAAAAGCCGAAATGAGTTTTGTGAATGAAAACCTGGAAAGGGAAACCAGGTGGTGCAGGACTTTCATGTTCTGGTACATAAGGGTTTTCCCATCGGCAGGAATCGCGGCGAGGATGCCCTCAAGGCTAGAGTTCATCATTTTTTTCATTTCGGCGTCGGAGATCTCCGAGCCAAGCGGCAGTTCCATGTCCCGCCGGTTTTCCCATTCCCCGGGGGTAAACAAGGCCTGCCCATTGCGCATAACACTTGCCGCGAGATAGTACGGGTCGGTTTCCCGAAAAAACCGGGCCTGGATGTTTTCCATAAGCAGGCCCGCAAGAAAGGCGATAAAATCCCCCCTGCTCCCGCCCTCCACAAAGCTCAGGGGATGAAGGAAGATCTGCGCGCTGTCTTTCAGCATCGTGATTTCCTCGCAGAACGCGGGAAGAAAAACCCCGGCGGAAAAATTCATCAGGCCCGGGCTTTTTTTTTGGATATCGCGGGCGATATTTGCCAAAAGCTCCCTTTCCAGCACGTCTTCCCTCCCGCGCCCGGTAAACAGCATTTTCAAATAAATAATCAGGCGCGAAAAAAAACCAAGGCCCCGGTAAACCGCCGCCAGGTCAACACTTTTCGGCTCCGGCTCGTCCGGCCTCAGCGACTCTTCGGAGACGGACGCCTTCCGGCTGATCTGCTGAAGCAAATCCTGCCGCTCGTTTGGGGAAATCTCTTGAACCAGTTTGTCAAACACTGTTTCCGCCATAAACCTGTCCGCAGTATAGCAAATTTTTTGGATTAGGGGGAGAAGAAGAGGGTGGGGAATTGCACTTTCCTGCCGTTTTTATGGTATACTTGGGTATATGCAATTTCGCAAATTTCCCATAGGGATACAGGACTTTGTTACCATCCGCGAAGAGGGCTACCTTTACGTCGACAAAACCCGCTACGTCTACCAGCTCGTCAACGAAGGCAAGCCCTATTTCCTCAGCCGCCCCCGGCGCTTCGGCAAAAGCCTTTTGCTTTCGACCCTGAAAGCCTATTTCGA
>JAISXE010000241.1 GCA_031270615.1 Spirochaetia bacterium | reverse complement strand
CCTTTATATACGACAGAACCGTTTTTTGGCCTCTCGCCCTGTTGCCGGGTGGGCAAAGACACGCCCTGATGGGCGTGCGTTTATTTCGGCGTGTGTTGTCCGTGGTAAATTTTTGCCTTACCGTTGGTTCGTATGGCCCCCGCAAAGGCGCGGCAGGCTTTGCCTGCGGCCGACTTGCCTCTTCCCTTCTTTTCGCGTTAGAATCGTGCGCAGGATGAAAATCGGTGTGATGGACTACGGGGCGGGCAACATCCGCAGCGTGGAAACGGCCCTGCGCTACCTGGGGGCGGATTTTGTCGTGTCCGGCGAGGCGGAGGTTCTGAAGGCCTGCGACAAGCTGGTAATACCCGGAGACGGGGAGGCCAGGGCCGCCATGAGGGTGTTGAACGAAACGGGCCTGGCCGCTTTCGTGCGCGATTTTTTTTCTAGGGGGCGGCCCATCCTGGGGATCTGCATAGGCTGCCAGATTATCATGGAACATTCGGAAGAACGGGACACCGAGTGCCTGGGGCTTATCCCCGGCGATGTGCTGCGCTTCCCGGCGGGGGGGGGGCTGAAAGTCCCCCACATGGGCTGGAACGCCGTTGCCCACGGCGGATCGCACCCGATTTTCCGCGGGGTACAAGACGGGGTGCCCTGCTTTTTCGTGCATTCCTACTACCCGAAACCCCAAGACGCTTCCTGCGCCATCGCGCGCACGGACTACGGCCTTGAGTTTGCCAGCGCCGTGGCGCGGGGCAGCCTTGTGGCCCTGCAGTTCCACCCGGAGAAGTCCGCCGCGCCGGGCATCAAAATGCTGGAAAACTTCGCCCGGCGGCTGTAGCCGCAAAGGCCCCGCGCGCGTATGGAAACCCTGCATACGGTTTTTTTTGCCGACTCGCGGAACCTGGGCATGGTGGGGGACGGCTCCGTGGATCTTGTCGTGACTTCCCCGCCTTACCCCATGATAGAGATGTGGGACCCCGCCTTCTCGGCCATGGCGGGCGGCATAGGGGAGGCCCTTGCGGGCGGCGCGGGGGATGCTGCCTTTGAGATGATGCACGCGGAGCTGGACAAGGTATGGCGCGAGCTTGCGCGGGTTACAAAAAACGGCGCCTTCGTGTGCGTCAATATCGGGGACGCCACGCGGACGCTGGGGGGCGCTTTCCAGCTTTATTCAAACCATTCGCGCGTCATCCTCGCCTTCAAAAAAGCGGGCTTCACCACCCTGCCGCTGGTTTTGTGGCGCAAGCAAACCAACGCGCCCAACAAGTTCATGGGTTCCGGCATGCTGCCAGCAGGCGCGTATGTGACGCTTGAGCATGAGTACATCCTTATTTTCCGCAAGGGGGGAAAGCGCCTTTTCCCCGGCGGGGAGGCGAAAACCAGGCGCATGCAGTCCGCCTTTTTTTGGGAAGAGCGCAACACCTGGTTTTCGGATGTGTGGGACTTCAAGGGCATACGGCAAAACCTGGATCGCCCCGATCTGCGCCGCAGGAGCGCGGCCTTTCCCTTTGAGCTTGCCTGGCGGCTTGTCAACATGTACTCCCTGCGGGAGGACCTGGTGCTTGACCCCTTCGCCGGGACGGGCACGACACTCCGCGCGGCCGCGGCTGCGGGCAGGAACAGCATCGGCGTTGAAATCGACAGGAATTTCGGGGACCTGGTTTTCAGCGGCGCGGAGGACTTAAAGCAGGAAGCCAACCGAATGCTGGAGGCGCGCCTGAGGTCGCACGCGGGGTTTCTGGCTTCGCGCCTGGCCCGGGGCGCAGGCGCGAAGCACAGCAACGCGCCCCACGGCTTTCCCGTTGTGACCAGGCAGGAGACGGGGCTGCGCGTCCAGGCGGTCGAGGCCGTGACAAAAGAGGGCGAGGGGACGCTGCGGGTCCGTTACAGGGACTTTGAGTGGCCCCTCGCAAAGACGGGAACCACTGACCACGCGGACGAAGACTGACAAAGACGGGAACCACTGACCACACTGACAAAGACTGACAAAGACGGACAAGGGCAAACAAAATGATTTAAAGTCGGTGTTTTTCCGTGCCTGTCGGTGGGGTCGGTGGTTTTTTCCGCGCAAGGGGCTGGTCGCAATTCTGCTTTAAGGCCGTACAAACAGGCCGTGGGCGAAGCCCCGTGTTGGTAGCGCAAAACGGTCTGCCGCCCATGCATCCCGGGCTGGTCGCGATTTGCTTTAAGGCCGTACAAGCAGGCCGTGGGCGAAGCCCCGTGTTGGTAGCGCAAAACGGTCTGCCGCCCATGCGCAAGGGGCTGGTCGCAATTCTGAAGACAGAATTGCTGCTCGCCCATGCATCCTGGATAGAAGCGGAAAGCCCGCAAGCCCGCCGAAGGCGGGCTGAGGACTTGCAGCGGATAGCCCGGTTTTTTGCGGCCTGGGGCCGCAAAAAATGCGCCCAAATTCCGAATCAGGATTTTTTGCCCCTGTCCGTGAGGTCGGTGGTTTTTTTCCGCGTGGCCGGGGGCAAATTCCTGTGGCATTTCGCCGAGGTCTCTTGTCGTACCCGGCCCATGAGGTTATTATATAAACCATGGAATTGGAATACACCTATTTTGAGGCAGAGGATGGTTTCTTTGTGGGCTGGTTTGACGGTTTTCCAGAAGACGTAACCCAGGGGAAAACCCTTGAGGAACTGGAAGAAATGCTTGCGGATATGTACGAGTGTCTGAACCTTGCGAAATATCACAAAAGAAAACTAATCCTGACATGAAGAAAGCTTAAATCAACGAGTATACCGCTAAAGCAATACTAAAAAAGCTCTTTTAACAAAAAAGGCGGTGTGCGCCTTTTTGGCGCTCCCGCGCCAAAAACCCGGGTTGCATGGGCGAGCAGTATTTTTGTATCCGCGTAGCGGGTACAAAAATACGACCAGCCGGGCTTTCCGCTGCAATTCCTCA
>JAISXE010000198.1 GCA_031270615.1 Spirochaetia bacterium | reverse complement strand
TGCGACCAGCCCCGATCACTTTCAGACACGAACCTTTTTACGCAAACCGATGGACTTACCGGAGCAAGCTCCGGGGTACAATTCAGCGCCGCCTGCGGCGCATACAAATCAATACCTCTAATTGCCAGCCCCAAAGGGGCTGATGTGCCATGCCAATCAACAAAAGAGCGCGCATTAATAATAACAGCTTTATTGAGGGGGCTGTGTATGGTTGGAACGAATGCGCTTGCCGTAATCGCGTTCAGCGCGCTTGTCCTGCTTGCCGCCCATCTTGCCCACGGCGCTTTTCCCAGCAAAAGGATACTAAGGGCTTATCCCTAAATAACGCATAGTACGCAAAGGCAAAAATTTACCACGGACAACACGGACCGCGCACGCCGAAATAAACGCACGCCCATCAGGGCGTGTCTTTGCCACCCGGAAACAGGGCGAGAGGCCCAAAAACGGTTCTGTCGTATATAAAGGCGACAGGCCGACAAAGACAGACAAAAAAACCGAAGTTTCCAAACAACTCTATCTGAAAAAAAATCTATCCGGGTGGTCAGTGTGGTCTTTCGGTCTCTCTTATTCTGTTGCGCAAGGCGGGGAATTATTTGGGGATAGGCTTTAAGGCTCGGCAAGGATCCGTTACTCCGCAGTGGAAATGGAGGATGGCCAGGACCATGTTCCTGTCTCAAAGCCGATGCTGCCGCCGCAGCGATTTTCCGCCATCGCGGCAGCCGGTCCCGTCACAGGCCCCACCGTGGCCGCGCCGATGTCCAACCAGGCGTTTATAAACGCGGCCCACGCCGGGTTTTGTCCTGCACGCGAAGAACCGGCATCCCGTGGTTCCCCATGTTTCGCTCCTGCTGATTATCCTGCCTGTCCGCGTTGTCGCCGAAACCCTGCGGGTCATGTTTGGCAAGCTGTTTTGGTGAAATTATATCCCCAGCTTTTCTTTCAAAAGCTCCTGCACCATCTGCGGCTGGGCCCTCCCCTGCGTCGCTTTCATAATCTGCCCCACAAGAAAACCCAGGGGTTTCGCGTCGCCCGCCTTGACGGCCGCCGCAGCTTTTGCGTTTGCGGCCAGCGCCCTGTCCACCAGCGCGGCAAGCTCCGCCGCATCGTCCATCTGCTCCCAGCCCTTTTCCCTGATAATCAGCCCGGGGTCCTTGTCTTCGGCAAAAACCGCTTCCAGAACCTGCTTGGCGATTTTGCCGTGGATCCTGCCGCCGGACAAAAGCGAAAGAAGCTGGGCAAGGCGCGCCGCCGTCAGGGGGCTTCCGGCAAGCTCCCGGTTCTCCCGGTTAAGGATTTTCCGCACGTCGAACTGGAGCCAGCTTGCCGCCGCGCCCGGATCGGCGCCAAGCGCGGCCACCTCCTCGTAAAAATCAGCCGTACCCTTTTCGTTAATAAGAAAATCCGCGGCGGCCTCATTCACGCCATAGTCCTTGACAAACCTCTCCCGCCGCGCCGCGGGAAGCTCCACCAGCCCCCTGTCCACCTGCGCCAGGAATTCGGCGTCGGGAACAAAGGCAGGCAAATCCGGTTCGGGGAAATACCGGTAATCGTGGGCGCTTTCCTTGGTGCGCATGGTCTCGGTCACGTCGCGGTTTTCGTTCCACAGGCGCGTCTCCTGTACCACCTTCCCGCCCTTGTCCAGAATTTCCTTCTGCCGCCCGATTTCGTAGTTCAGCGCCATCTTGACAAAACGCGAGGAGTTCAGGTTTTTGATCTCCACCTTGCGCCCCAGGCCCCTGCCCTCAAGGTTGACGGACACATTCGCGTCGCACCTCATGGAACCTTCCTCCATGTTGCCGTCGCACACGCCAAGATACCGTATCGTCCGCCGGAAGTCCTGCAAAAGAATCTCCGCCTCCTCCCCAAACTCCATATCCGGCTCGGTGACGATTTCAAGAAGCGGCGTTCCCGCCCGGTTGTAATCAAGGAGGGACATATCCCCCGCGTGGATCATCTTGCCCGCGTCTTCCTCCAGATGAATCTCGTGGATGCGCACGCGCCTGGTCTTCCCGTTATACGCAACATCAATCCATCCGTTCCTCCCCAGGGGAGAGGAAAACTGGGAAATCTGGTAGTTCTTGGGCATGTCGGGATAAAAATAATTCTTCCGCTCGAAAACCGCCTGGGGGCTCATCTCGCAGTTCAAAGCCCTGGCCACGACATAGGACAGGCGGATGGCCTGCGCGTTCAGCGCCGGAAGCACGCCGGGATAGCCCATGCACACCGGGCACACGTTGGTATTCGGCTCGTCGCCGAACCTGTTGGTACAGCCGCAGAACACCTTCGATTCGGTAAGAAGCTGTATATGTATCTCAAGACCGATAAATGACTGGTACACGGCTCAACTCCATTCCGGTTTGTAGCGGGGCGGCAGCGGGCGGGGAAAGTTTTCCTCGTACAGCCGGACAACCTCAAAAAGGCGGGCCTCCCCAAAGGCCGGCGCCAGAAACTGCATGCCAACCGGCAGGCCGTCTTCCACCGCCGCAGGAAAACTAAAAGCCGGCAGGCCCGCCAGATTCGCCGCCGTGGTAAAGCGGTCCGCCAGTTTTTGCTGGAACTGGTCAAGCCCGCCCTGCCCCCGCAGGAAGGCCTGCGTGGGAAACACCGGCGTCAGAATCACATCGGCGCGGGTAAAGGCATTGTCAAAATCCGCCCGTATCGCCTGCCGCAGCCTCTGCGCCCGCTGGTAATACTGGTCCTGGAAACCGGACCTCAGCACATAGGTCCCCAAAAGGATACGCAGCTTGACCTCGTCCCCAAAACCCTCGCTGCGGGCCCTGCGGGTCAGCTCCTCCGGGTTTTCCGCGCAGGCGGGCCGGTAGCCGTAGCGGATGCCCGTATAGCGCGCAAGGTTGGCGCTCGCCTCCGCGGTGGCGATGGTGTAGTACACGGGGACATAATACTCCGCCATCGCGAGCGTGATCTCTTTAAGCTCAAAGCCCTTCGATTTATAAAAACCAATGGCCGCGCGGTAGGCCCTCTCCACGGCAGGATCAAGCCCCAAATCCCCGCCCAGCACGCCGATGACTTTTGCGTCCGGCCCCGGCGCGTCCGGCCCCGGATCCAGGGAAGACTGGTCCTTTTCGTCCTGCCCCCGCATAAGCTCAAAAACGTCCCGCGCAATCCCCACGGAACAGGCGCACACCCCCACTACATCGAGGGACGAGGCGTAGGCAACCAGCCCGTAGCGGGACACCGCCCCATACGTCGGCTTTAACCCGTACACGCCGCAAAACGCGGCGGGCTGCCGTACCGAACCACCGGTGTCCGAACCCAGGGCAAAAG
The DNA here is from genome assembly GCA_031270615.1 of Spirochaetia bacterium. Taxonomy (GTDB): domain Bacteria; phylum Spirochaetota; class Spirochaetia; order DTKZ01; family DTKZ01; genus JAISAF01. The sequence goes on along the minus strand of JAISXE010000198.1, from coordinate 1,034 downwards.
GAACCATGCCCGCCGCAACCGCCGCCGCGCTGCCGCCGGAGGAACCGCCGGAAACGCGCCGCCCGTCCCAGGGATTGTTTGTTTTCCCCAAAGCCGAATTGTCCGTGGAAGACCCCATGCCGAACTCGTCCATATTGGTCTTGCCCACCACAATGCCGCCCTCCGCCGCGAGCTTTTCCACAGCCGTCGCCGTATAGGGCGACACAAGATTTTGCAGTATTTTCGAGCCGCAGGTCAGGTGAAAGCCCTTTACCGCGATAATATCCTTTACCGCGAAGGGAACCCCTTCCAGGCAGCCCCCCGGACGCCCCTCCGGGCGCCCCGCGTCAAATTCCAGGAAAGCCCCGATGTTCGCGTCCGCTTCTTTTACATAAGCCTCATATTTTTTCCGGGCGGCGGCATCGGACAAAACCCGCCACCGCGCAAAAGGCGACTCCATACAACCCCACTACAATACGTTTGGAATAACGATAAACCGATCTTCAAGCTCCGGCGCGTTCTCTAAAAGCGAGTCGGGATCAGCGTCCCCGCTTACCGCATCGGGCCGAGTCCTGTTCGCGGCGCGGCGCCCAGGCCCGGACGGCAGACTCATCCCGTCCGTCTCCATCATCTTGGAAAAATAGTCAAGCATTTTTTCCACTTCCCTGCCCAACGAAGCGAACTCCTCTTCCCCCAGCTCGATATTGGCAAGATCCGCCGTCACTTTCAACTCGGAAACATCCATAGGTTTTATCATGCCCGAAAGAGGCCGCGCGTGTCAATCAATCGCGGCTCAAAAATAGCCAGGGGGGCTTGCCGCAGGGCAAGCCCCCCTGCGTACACCCAGGCGGCAGCAATTTGCCGGGCAAATTGCTCATACGGCGGTTACGCTTATAGGACAAGCCCGCGTTACATACAGGGAAAATTTGGGCGCAAGGGGCTGGGACACACCGGCATAATGCGCGTTCCGTTATGCGGAATCTTTACCGGGAATATTTCGCGAACAGTTCCTGCGCGTACTCAAGCCTGATTTTTCTATCTTCCACCATCTGCTT
>JAISXE010000197.1 GCA_031270615.1 Spirochaetia bacterium | reverse complement strand
ATTGCGCGAAGCGCAAAAGCCCGTGGGGCGCAAGGGATTGGAGGGATGCGAAGCAGCCACGGCGCAAGCCGGGGCCGGAGCGACAGCGGAGTCCCGCAAAGCCCGGTTTGCGGCGTTCTGCGCCGCAAATGCGCCAAAATTCCGAATCGGAGTGAAATTACAAATGGGTTTTGGAACAGGCTCAAACTTATTGATACTTTGAATTCCTGGTGGCGGCCGCGGCTGCTTGACGCGACTTCCTTTTTTTATATATTATTGGGTAATAGTTTGTCGGTCGCTGGCCGACAAATATCCAATACTCTTCAGGAGGGAGATTATGAAAAAAGTGCTTTTCGCGTTGCTTATACTGGGATTGCTTCTGCCGGGCGCAGGGCTTTTCGCCAGCAGCCTCGATTACCTGACAAACCAGAGCGCCAGGTGGTTTATGACGCCCACCCGCAACGCGGCCACGGACGCCGCCGATATCGTGAATTTTAACCCTGCGGGGACGGTATTCCTGCCTCTGGGATGGAATTTTGACATCAGTAACCAGACCTTGTTTAAGTGGTATGGGAACAGCACGACGCTTCTTCCTTCAGCAACCGGATCGACTTTGGGACTTTCCCCTGATTACGATCCTCTTAAACAGGATTTGCCGACCTGGTATCTGCCGAACATTTACGCGGCGTACAATTTTGGGCGGAAAGGCCCCGGAAAACTGGCCCTGTACGGGCAGCTTGGAATCACGGCCGGCGGCGGAAACCTTGAATATGATGAGGGCACCGCCGGAAGCACCTTTGCCCTTACCGGCCTGAAAGCAGCTTTGGCTGCGGGACAATTTGCTCCGGATTTTGGTTTTGGTTATTCAACTGGCAATATTACATCCCAGAGTTTCAAGGCTTCCAGCATTTACTATGGCGCTGCCCTTGGCGGCGCGTATTCCCTTTTTGACGACATGGCCTCGGTAAGCCTTGGCGGCCGTTTCCTTATGCCAAAACGGGGCTTCACGCTTGAGGCGGAATACGCGGCATTCGGGGCTGTCGGCGCGGAATACGAATATGACGCATACGGCTTTACGCCGATTATCGGGTTTGACGTAAAACCCGTGGATGGCCTCACTTTGGCGGCCAGATACGAGGTTGAAACGGCGCTTGAGTTTGAGTATGACCAAAAGGAAATACACGGCGCTTCGGCAGACCATAGAGACGTTATAAACGAATTTTTGCAGTCAAACGGGATATTCGACGGCAAGAAGTTTAATCAGAACCTGCCTCACTCTATCTTTTTGGGGGCTGAATACGATGTAACCAGGGATTTTACCGTTTCCCTATCGGGGAACATTTTCATGCTTTCCGTCGCTGATTTGGGAGAAACAACGGACGGCAAACAGATCAATGATTTTTTCGATACGGGTTTTGAGATTGGTATTGGCGCTACCTACAAGGTGGTAGAAGCCTTCAAGCTGGGTTTTGGGGTTCTCTATACGGAAACCGGGGCAAAAGACAGTTATTTCAACAGTGATAAAACCATACTGAACGCGAGCGCGAACCCCGCGCTGGATTCCATTGCCTTCGGCGCGGGCGGCACCTATTTTTTCGAGAGCGGGCTTGACCTAACGCTCTCCGCCCTGTACTCCCATTATCTGCCCTTTGATTATTCCGTCACAAAAAGCGATCCGGATATTTACACCGTGTCCGGAACCTACAGCAAGGAAGTTTTCGCTGTCGGCATCGGCCTGGGCTACAAATACTAACATAGAAGCGGGCATTGCTTTTCCCGCTTTCGGCAGGCTTGCAGCAAGGCCGCTTCCCCGCAGGGGGAAGCGGCCTTTTTGGGTTTTCGGGCTTTAAGCCCGAAACCGGGCCGGCATTATTCCGCGAAGACCTGTTTCAGGGAAACCTCAAGGCCCGGAAGTATGTCCGACGCGGCGGCCTCATCAGGGCCGTAGATGCGGGTACTCATTTTGCCGTCCTGGAAACGGTGGACATGGATCACTTTTTCCTCCGGGGCCGCCACCCAGTATTCCCGCACGCCGGCCGTCAGGTAGAGGTCGAATTTCCGGTCCATTTCTATCACCGTGTTGGAGGGCGAGAGTATTTCCACTATAAGGTCGGGCGCGCCCCGGCAGCCTTCGTACCCCCGTTTTTTTTCATCGCAGATCACCGTCAGGTCCGGCTGGACCACCGTGTCGTCGCTTTCGTCTTCTTCGTAAAAAAGCCGCACATCGTAGGGCGCGGCGCGGACCTTGCAGGGTTTTCCCTCAAGAAAGGTGTAGAATTTTGCCACCAAAGCTATCGATATTGCCTGGTGGCTATCATTGGGCACGGACATGGCATAGGCCACGCCGTAGATGATTTCATACCGCTCCCCCTCTTTGAGATCCCATTCCCGGTAGTCCCGGTAGGTCCACCGCGTTTCTTTTTTCAGCAGCGCATCAGGCATTTCAGCCTCCCTGTTTTATCACCTGAGCCTGTTCCAAAACCCATTTATAGTTTCGCTTCGATCCGGAATTTTGGCGCCTTTTTGGCGCTCCCGCGCCAAAAACCGGGCTTTCCGCTGCAATTCCTCAGCCCCTGCGGGGCTTGCGGGATTTCCGCTGCAATCCCTGGCGCATGGCCGGCAGACCGTTTTGCGCCACCAACACGGGGCTTCGCCCACGGCCTGCTTGTACGGTCTTAAAGAAAATTGCGACCAGCCGGGATGCATGGGCGAGCAACGATTTTGCTCG
>JAISXE010000100.1 GCA_031270615.1 Spirochaetia bacterium | reverse complement strand
TAACTCAAGATTGTAAGAATGATCCCAATGTGCATGCGTCAAAAGAATGCAGTCAACCTTTTCCGGGACAATTCCCATCGCCTGCAATTCTTCCCGTAAATATTTTCCGTCTGATATTGGGCGCGTGCTCATTTTTGCGGCGCGCGCCGGGCTGGGCGGCCCGCTATCAACCAAAATGGTTTTACCGCAGCCTTCCACAAGAAAACTCATTATGGGAACATCGATAAAAACAGCCGGATCTTTCTTAAAGGTCAAGCCTGTCTTTTCATGCTTTTCAAATTTGCCCAGATAGATCGGTTTAATCGTATACAATTTTGCCTCCTGATTTTCCCAAAGCCGCTGTCTCTGCCGGACTTCCCGGCAGCATAACCCGAACACCCCTCGCGTTTCCTTTTATTCAACTACAGATAGTCAATATTATTACTTATTAATAATAGGTTTGTCAATACCCATTATTACCGTATTTTATTTATGGTAGAGTGAGGAGGAAAAAGATATAAACCCGGAGGAATTGCGGAAAGTCCTTTCCGCGAACATAAAGGCCAGACGAAAGGTTCTGGGGATTTCTCAGGAAAAACTTGCCGAATTTGCGGATCTTTCCGTTCAGGCAATCAACAGCATAGAAGGATGCAGGGTATGGGTAAGCGACAGGACCTTGGTCACGCTTGCGGATGTTCTTGGGGTTCAGGCCTGTCAGTTGTTAAGCCCTGCCGCCACTTCCAAAAAGGAAGAAACCAACCTTGTTTTTTCCAGTATCCTGAACAGTCTCAAGCAGACTGTGAAAAATGACATTACCGCCGTTATTGATACGCGCTTTGGCCATTTCATCAAGACAAACAAAGAAAACGGGAAGAAAAGACCCGGCCGCCGCGGGAGGCCTATAGGCTCTCCATCAAAATAGCGCCTGTTTCAGAAGATGCCATCGGCGGGGCGTCCCCGCGATCCCGAATCTGCTCGCCCGCGCATCCGGGGCTGGCCGCGCCAGGGGCTGGCCGCAATTTTCTAAAAAGGCCGTACAGGCAAGCCGTGGGCGAAGCCCCGTGTTGGTCAAACAAAACGGTCTGCCGCCCATGCGCCAGGGGCTGGTCGCAATTTTCTAAAAAGGCCGTACAAGCAAGCCGTGGGCGAAGCCCCGCGTTGGTCAAACAAAACGGTCTGCCGCCCATGCAGCCGGGATTGCAGCGGAAAGCCCACAGGCTTTGCATGGGCAAAGCCGAGGACTTGGAGCGGAAAGCCCGGTCCCGCCGCTTGCGCGCAAGCGGCGGGAGGCGCCCGGATTTTCTTGCCGCGCTTTACAATGCTGTCAATCGCGTGGGACAATATTTCTATGCCGAAGAACAATCCTCTTATCAGGCCTTTCTTGAAATGGGCCGGGGGCAAAAGGCAGTTATTGGCAGAGATAAAAAAACAGCTCCCGCAGGGCATGAATAAGTATACCTATTACGAGCCATTTGTCGGCGCGGGGGCGGTTTTTTTTGAGCTGCAACACGGGAAGGCGGTTATCGGCGACTGTAACGCGCAATTAATCCTGACCTACAAAACCATAAAAGAAAACGTCGAGGAACTTATTAAATTATTAAGAAAACATAAGAACAAAAACGGTGAAGAATATTTTTACGAAATAAGGAATTTGGATCGGGATGCGGCAAAGTTTAGCAAACTGACAGACGCCGGGAAGGCCGCAAGATTTATTTTTCTGAATAAAACCTGTTTTAACGGTTTGTATCGGGTGAATTCCCAGGGCCTTTTTAATGTTCCCTGCGGGAAATACAAAAACCCCGCAATTTGCGAGGAAACTGTGTTGCGGCACATCAGCGGATACCTGAACAATAACGGGATTGCCATCCTGAATAGTGATTTTGAGGCTGCTGTTTTAAGCGCGGATGAAAATTCTTTTGTGTATTTCGACCCGCCATACCACAGCCCCGGCAAAACAAATTTTACCGGCTATCAGGCGGATGGTTTTGGGGAGGAAGAGCAGGAGCGGCTCCGCGCTGTTATGGTAAAGCTGACAAACCGCGGGGCAAAGTGTTTGTTGAGCAACTCTGATACGGATTATATTCGTAAATTATATGATTGTGATTTTTTTGATATTATTTCCGTGCGGGCGAAAAGGTTTATCAATTCTGATTCAGCCGGCCGCGGCAACGTGAATGAGGTATTAATAAAAAACTGGAAACCATAATGGTTGATGAAAAAAAGATTGGTGCAAATTTTTTTACAGGGGGAAATTATGAAAGCTTTGGTAAAAACGGCCCGTGGCCCCGGGAATCTGGAAATACGCGAGGTGCCCGAACCGGCGTGCGGGGACAGGGGCGTTAAAATCGAGATCGAGGCCTGCGGGATCTGCGGTACCGACATTCACGTCATGAAGGACGAGTTTCCGACGAGGCCCCCGGTCATCATAGGGCACGAGTTCTGCGGCACGGTTGTGGAAACCGGCGGGGGCGTTACGCGCTTTAAGGCGGGCGACAGGGTTACGGCGGAGAACGTGTGCGTGCACTGCGACAGGTGCTATATGTGTACGACGGGCCACTATGCCATCTGCGTGAACCGGGGCGCGCAGGGCCTGGACCTGGACGGGGCTTTTACGAAGTACATTGTCTGCGATGAGGGCAACGTGTACCGCATACCCGATGCGATCTCCTTTGAGGAGGGCGCCCTTTCCGAGCCTATGGTCTGCGCGGTGCACGCGGTTGTGGATCAAACCAAAGTGGGCGCGGGCGATGTGGTTCTTGTTTCAGGTCCCGGCGCTATGGGGCTTATCGCGGCCCAGGCGGTTATCGCGGAGGGCGGCAGGGTCATCCTCACCGGCACCACCGCCGACTCAGCGCGCTTTGGGGTGGCCCGCGGGCTGGGCATACACACCTGCGTGGACGTATTGCAGGAAGACGCCGCGGCGTTTGTGGCGCAGGCCTCGGACGGGGAGGGCGCGGATGTTTTTATTGAATGCTCCGGGGCCGCCGCCGCGGTGGATACGGGCCTGAAACTGATCAAAAAGCGGGGCCGTTATACGCAGCTCGGGCTTTTCGGCAAAAAGGTTCCTGTGGACCTTGACGCCCTTGTCGTAAAGGAAATCGCCATGACGGGTTCCATGAGCCACACGCGCAACGCCTGGAAGCGCGGCCTTGCCCTGGTGGGCGAGGGGAAGATACGCCTCGCGCCGCTTGTCACTTCGGTGTACGCCCTTGCGGACTGGGAAAAAGGCTTCCGCGATTTCGAGGAGCGCCGGGGGATAAAGACGCTTATCAGGCCGTGAGGGGAGGGCGAAGAGAAAAACAAGAAATTCGCATTTTTATCTTCCGCGATCTCCTGCGGTTAAATTCTTTATGCTCTTTTTGACTTCGGAAAGCACTGTCAACAAGTTAAGAAAAAGATGTGCGCCTTTTTGGCGCTTCCGCGCCAAAAACCCGGGTTGCATGGGCGAGCAGTATTTTTGTATCCGCTACGCGGATACAAAAATACGACCAGCCGGGCTTTCCGCTGCAATTCCTCAGCCCCTGCGGGGCTTGCGGGATTTCCGCTGCAATCCTGGCTGCATGGGCGAGCAGCGATTTGCAAAGCAAATCGCGACCAGCCCCTGGCGCCCCACGGGCTAATTGCGGACCTTAACTTGCTGGCATTGCTGTGAAAACAGGAAACTGCTTGTTTGAGCAGGTGGACCCTTCTTCCGAAATTCCGCTTTTTTGCTCCGGAGAATACTTGCCGTTTTTATATTCTCGCAGTAACTTTATCATATTATTATGGTACCGTGGATGGTTTATTATAAACAGGGGTTGCGCAGGCTCGCACGGCACAAACCTCACTTGGCGCTGAAGGCTTTTCACGCGGCGGTAGCGGTCTGTCCGGTGACAGAGGTTTCCCGGCTCGCCCGCATTCTGTATTATACCGGGGTAACGCTCAAAAAGATTGGCGCCCATGACGAAGCCGCGCGGTTCTGGTCGGTTTCGCGGAAAGTGTGCAAAACGACGCCGGCGCTGCACTGCATGCGGTGGTTCTGCAATGAATACGGGATGGCCCGGCAGGATTTTATCGACACGGACGACTGGCGGGCTTTTTATTTGATCCAGCTCAGGCGCTACCTGCACATGAAGGAATCGCATTGTTTGCAGACGCAGGCCGAAGCGGATATGATACGCGACCTTGTTTATGAGGCGTGGGCCGTTTTAAAAACCTCCGTCTGCCTGGAGGAGATGTCCCTGGAAGAAAAGCTATTGGTTTTCCATGAGGCCGGGATTATATTCCCGCTTTTCCATCCCGCGGAGGGGCCGCCGGGGGGGAGCAGGCATCCCGCGCCGGGCATGAAACTGCGCCACGCCGACAAATTCTGAAAATCCGCGCCGGAAAGAATAATGGCCTGCTGAATTGGGCAGCAATTCCGATTTCGGAAAAATTCAAGGTTTAGTATGGCCTCAACAGGGGATATTAGCGACGCTTTTTCATTTTGGGCGTATTTTTGTTTCGTGAGGTTGTTCCAAAACCCGAT
>JAISXE010000052.1 GCA_031270615.1 Spirochaetia bacterium | reverse complement strand
AAACCCGGTTTTTTGTCGGCCTTTCGGCTTTTATACGCAAAAAATTTTTCGGGCCTCTCGCCCTGCTGCCGGGTGGGCAAAGACACGCCCTGATGGGCGTGCGTTTATTTCGGCGTGCGCGGTCCGTGTTGTCCGTGGTAGATTTTTGCCTTTGCGTACTATGCGTTATTTAAGGATAAGCCCCAAGAGACCGCTTGCGCCACAGACAAGAGGTCGGCGAAGTGAAGCAATCCCGGGGGAAATGTCCGTGTCCGTCCGTGCCGTCAGTGGTTCCGCCCGGCCATGATGTTCCGCGTGTAGGCGTCGATGTCTTCCACGATATACTGATAGCCGTCGTAAACATGGATTTTCATGGTGGCCTCAACAAGGGCGCAGTCCCCCGTGAGGATGGCGTCAACTATCCGCTCGTGCCAGTCCAGGGGCACCGGCGACCGGCCCCGCCGCGTTGTCATGGCCCGGCACAGGATGAAAAAAAGGTGTATCCGCTTTAACACGTCGGTAAAAGAACTGTATCCGGTATATTCGGCGAGCTTGTAGTGGAAATCGTTGTGTTTCTCCGCGCGGTCGGGTATGTCCTCCTCCCCGTCCAGGGCGCGGGCGCAGCGGCGCAGATAGGCTTCATTTTCCGGGGACAGGCCCTGCTCCGCCAGGATGCGGACAACCTTGCATTCGATGGTTTCCCGCAGTATGTACTGGTTGGCGAGTTTTTCCTTTGTCGGCATGGCCACGAAGGATCCCCAGCGGGGCCGCGATTCCACAAGGCCGTCGGTTTCCAGCCTTTTCAGGGCCTCGATTACGGGAATGACGCTTAGATTGCTGAGTTTGGCCATTTTCCTGCGGGAAAGCTTTGTTCCCGGCGGAAGCTCGCCGGAAATGATTTCCCGGTAAATAGCCGCGTAGGCCTTGTCCGCGCCGCTTACATACAGGATGTCTTCAGATGCCATGTTTTTACCGCCCCTTATGGAGTATAGCGAAATCCGGCCGCATTATACACTGCCGGAAAAAGGGAAAACCACGGGCGGCGCGGGCATAAAAGGACGATGCGCGCCCAGATGGCCGCACGCGGCGGGGTGTGCCTGTGACAGACGCCAGGGCCTGCGCCAGGGATTGGAGGGGTTGCGGAGCAAGCCACGCCGCGGGGCTGGTTTGTGTTTTGTGGCCGCCGCGCGGGCACAAAACACTGCTTGCACATGCATCCCGGCGGGGCCGGAGCGATAGCGCAGCCCCGGAAAGCCCGGCCGGTTTTTTCCCGGCCTTCGGCCGGGAAAAAACCGGGGCGCCCAAAAAACCATGGGCCGTCACGCTGGGCTCCTGCGGCTTTTTTTTATTTGGCTGTGGATGATGAAGCCCACGACGACAAGGGTAACCGCAAGGCAGACGCCGGAGATGGGTTCGGTGATGAAGGGCATGAAACTGCCCCGGCTCTGCATGAGGCCGCGCCGGAGGTTCGTTTCGATGATGGGGCCAAGGATGTATCCGAGTATGACCGGCGCGAGGGGGAACTTGAGGCAGGACAGGCCGAAGCCAAAGAAGCCGAAGAGCAGCATGGTGATGAGGTCGAAGAGCTGGCTGTTTGTTCCGAAGGCGCCGATGGTGCAGAAGACCATGACGACCGCCAGCAGGATGTGGCGGGGGACGAGCAGGACTTTTGTGAAGAGTTTGATTCCCAGAAACTCGCCCGCGATCATGACGATGTTGGCGATGATGAGGGCGGCGAACACGGCGTAGGCAAGGTCGCCGTGCCGGGCAAACAGCATGGGGCCGGGGGTGATTCCGTGGATGATGAAGCCTCCCAGGATGATGGCGGTGGCGTTGTCCCCGGGTATGCCCAGGGTCATGAGCGGCACCATGGCGCCGCCGGTGGAGGCGTTGTTGGAGCTTTCGGAGGCGACAATGCCGTCGGGTATGCCTGTGCCGAATTTTTCGGGGTATTTGGACATTTTTTTGACTACCGAATACGCGATGATGTTGCAGATCGCCGCGCCTAAGCCCGGCAGTATGCCTATGCCGGTGCCTATTCCGGAGGATACCACGATGTTTTTGAACTGGCCTTTGAGGTCCCGCAGGCTGAAAGGCACTTTGCTGATTTTCGTCAGCACGGCTTTTTCCGCGGCGTTCCGGTTTTTGTCAAAGGCCGCGGCCAATACCTGCGAGACGGCGAAAAGCCCCACCAGCACGGGCAGCAGGGAAAAGCCGGTAAACAGCTCGTCGATGCCGAAGGTGTAGCGGTTGAAGGCGGAGATGGGGGCGGTTCCCACAAGGGCAAAGGCCATGCCGATGAACCCGCTGGCAAGCCCCTGGAGCATGCTTTTCCCTGACAGGCCGGATATCATGGTCAGGGAAAACAGCGCGATGGAGAAATACTCGAAAGAGCCAAATTGCAGGGTGACTTTCGCCAGCGCGGGGGCCACGAGGATAAGCACGACCAGACTCAGCATGCCGCCTAGAAACGAGACGATGATTCCTATGCTGATTGCCCGGCCCGCCTCGCCCCTGCGGGCCATGGGGTGCCCGTCAAAGCAGGTTGCCACCGAGGCGGGGGTGCCGGGGATGTTCAGGAGGATTGCGGAAATAAGCCCGCCGGAGGTGCCGCCGATGTACAGGCCGCACAGGAGGGCCAGGCCGTTTATGGGTTCCATGGAAAACGTGACGGGCAGAAAAAGGGCGATTCCCATTGTGACGGTTATGCCGGGAATTGCCCCGAACACGATGCCCAGCATGGTTCCGCCGCATATCAGCAGAATGCCCTGTACCGTAAAGATCAGTGAAAAACCCGTTGCCATCATATCAAGCATGATTTTCTCCCTTTACCCGAGGATGCCCCCGGGCAGCATGATGTAGAAAACTTTGACAAACAAAAAATAGAGCGCCACTGTTACCGCCGCGGCGACAGTGGCAAACAAAAGGCAGTTCCGGTTTTCCCGGGGCGACAATATAAGGATGAGCAAAAACGTGAAGGGTGCGGTGGAAAGGATGAAGCCCAGGGGTTTCAGCGCCAGAATGTAAAGCGCCAGCAGTCCGAGCGTTGCCGCGAATTCAGGATAATTGTTTTTTATGGCGGCGGTTTCGCGTTTTTCCGCCTGTTTCCGCGCGGCCTTGTAGGCTCCGGCGGCCAGGAGCAGGCCTATCAAGATAAGGGCGGTGGATATGATTTTCGGAAAGAAATCGGCCCCGATGCCGCCGCTTATGAAGCGCCCGAAGTTTATGGCATCCGCAAGCATCCAGATTCCCAGGACCGTCATGATGCATCCCATGCGGAAGTTCTTGTCTTTTATCAATTGCCGTGTCATGTGCCGTGTCAGTGTCATTGAAAATCCCCTTTCCTGACCAGGAATTTTACCGCGGGCCTCGCAGACAGGACTGACAGAAGAGGGGGATTCAAAAGGGTTGTTTAGAAACCTCGGTTTCTAAACAACTTCCCCTAAAAAAAGCAAGAAGTCCGTTCTAGTCCGCGGCTGGTTCCTGTCTTTGCGTAAGATTTGAGTTATTTGATCGAGGCGCGGAGTTTTGGCCCGTAGCTGTCGAAGAGGGCAGATACGTTTTTCCAGTACGCCGTCGCCGCGGCCGGGGCCAGGTATTCCACCTCGATGTAATACTTTTTCATTTCCTCGATGTACGCGGGGTTTTTGCAGGTCTTTTCCATGGCCGCGGAAAACACGTCCCGCACGGCGTCCGGGGTGGACGGCGGCATGCCCACAAAGAACGCCTTGTTGAACAC
>JAISXE010000038.1 GCA_031270615.1 Spirochaetia bacterium | reverse complement strand
TGATGAAGCCGGTGACTGCCCTGGGGGACAGGCGGATGAGGCGTTTGAAAACGAGGTCGAAGATGTCGTGGGTGGGGCGCGGGCTTTTTGGTTTTTTTGGGCCGGGCGCGTGAAATTTTTTCTTTTTCATACTGTTATAACTCAGCAAAAAACGCGGGTTTGCTTGAACAAAAGGGGAAAAAACGAGACGATTTTTAAAATTTTTTTGGCAGCTTCCAGCCAGAGAAGAAAACCACTGACTTCGCTGACAAATAACAAGGAAGAAGTAAGAATTAGGAATGGGAAATGGCGTGAGAGCAAATTCCTTGTCCGTATCTGTCCGCGCGGTCTGTGGTAGATTTCTGCCTTTGCCTGCCAATGAAAAAAAGACACTCTAAGGAGCGGTGAATCGGGGGGCGGCGGTGAACCTGAACAGCGCGACAGCAGACAATTGGGAATAGGGAAGAAAACCACTGACCTCGCGGAAAAGCGCGGACTTTTTGGTAGAACCGCAGGGCTTTTGTCTGTGCCTGCCGATGTGGCCAGTGGTCTCGTTGCGGCCAAAGGAAATTAGCAGGCGGGGCCACAGGGCCCTGCCGCACACTTTTTTACATGGAAACGTTTTGGTTAAGGAATCACAGGACTGGCACAGACTTTTTTAACTACCCACATACAGCAAAAACAATGCCAAGACGTATAAGAATATTTAACAAAAAGCATATAACTAACTCATTATATCATAACAACTTAGCGCGCCGCATGTGCCGCCTTTCCTGTTTTCCCGGCCCAGAAAAGCGCATGTTTTCCGATATTATGCACACAGAATAAGAAGCTATGCAAAAATCATTTATTATTCAAATTGAATAGAAATTCCCCGCCGACCGTTGCTATGGTCAGTGGTTTTCTTCTCCGGCTGGATAGTCACCCGGTTTTTCCCACTTCCTTCTGGCGGCGGCTGAGTGTTGACTGGGAAACCCCGATCATGCGGGCGGCGGCGCTCTGGTTGCCGCCGCTTATTTTCAGGGCTTCGCGGATAAGCAGGCTTTCCATTTCCTGCAAGGTCGGCAGTTTGTCTTTTGGGAACCAGGGCGGGGGCGCGAAATCCCGGGTTTGCGCCTGGCTTCCGTGTTTCTCGATGTAATCCTTAAAAAAACCGATATCCAGCCGCCCGGAAGTATTGCGGCTCACCGCGTCATAGAGCAGGGAACCCAGCTCCCGGATATTTCCCGGAAAGCGGTATGTCGAAAGGAGGGCCGCAAGGTCCTTGGGCACTTCCGGGGCCTGTTTTGCAAGCTGGCCCGCCGCCTCGCCGACGAAATGCCGGATAAGCGCCGGAAGGTCTTCGGGCCTGTTCCTCAGGGGCGGCAGTTCTATGTGGTGGGACATAAGGCGGTAATACAAATCCGCGCGAAAGCTCTTGTCGTACTGCTTCGCCCGGAGGTCCGCGTTCGTGGCCGCGATGATCCTTGCCGTGCAGATGCCGGGCGAGTCGATTCCCAGGGGGTAGAACTCGCCCTCCTGGAGCAGGCGCAGCAGCTTTATCTGGGACACCAGTTCCAGGTCGCCTATCTCGTCAAGAAACAGGGTGCCCCCCGCCGCCTGTTCGATAAAGCCCTTGCGCACGTTTTCCGCCCCGGAAAAAGCGCCCTTCGCATGGCCGAAAAGCGTGTCGGAAAAAAGCGTGTCGTCCAGCCCGCTCACATTCACCGGCACGAACTTTCCCTGTCGGCCCGACACCCGGTGGATGATCCGCGCGATAAGCTCCTTGCCGGTCCCGCTTTCCCCGGTTATCAGGACGGCCTTGCCGCTGGCCTGTATCGCCTCGATATAGGCGAAGATGGAATGCATGGCGTAGCTGACCGTGGTGATTTCTTTGAAGATTTCCGGGTGCCTGAGGTCCCAGGCGGGGGTTTGCTGCTCAAGCTGGTTTACCCTGCTCTGAAGCTCCCGTATCGTCATCGCGTGCTGGATGGTCGATAAAAGCCGCCCCTCGGAAACCGGGTTCAGGAGAAAGTCGAAAGCGCCGGCCTTCATGCACTCCACGGCCGCTTCGACCCTGTCCTGCACCGTTATGACTATCACCGGGATGTCGGGATACCCCTTGTGGATGGCCCGCAGGAAGTCCTTGCCCTCAACGTGGGACAGGTGCAGGTCCAGCAGAACCAGATCGAAATGCCCTTCCTCAAGTTTGGCCGGGACGTTCCGGCCCGCGCCGCACAGGACGATCTGCGGGTAGCCGCAGTTCTCCAGCAAACCGCGCAGGTGTTTCCTCAAAACCGGATCGGCGCCGATAATCAGAATCCTGGTATCGGCGGCGTTCACGGCCTGTTTTCCCTGCGCCGGATTTCCACGGAGGCCCTCACCTCCCCCGCGCTTTTCATTTCAATGATGACGTGCCAGATGTTTTTGTAGGGAGGGTCAAGGATAACCGTGGGAGCGCCGTCCAGGTTCTGTTTGTATTCGCAGGTCTTGCCGAGTTTGTATTTGTAATAGTTCCCCGTGTCCATCAGCAAAACGCGGGTAAAGCCGAAATCCGTTGTTTCGTTCATTTTGACGATAATCGAATCGTATTCCTGGGCTTTCAGCTTATAGTGCAGGTACTTCACAAGCCCCGGCATGGCTACATATTCCTCCGCTGCAGCCTCACCATCGCGGCGTTGAGCTTGTCCAGCCGCTGGGCAATCAGACGCGCGAGGAGAATCCCGTAATGGGGTTTTTCCCTGATGATATTCATGAACTCGTTTTTCGATATCTTGAACAACACCGAATTGCTCTTGGACACGACCGTGGCCGACCGCTTGTTCGCGAGCAGGAAGGACATTTCCCCGATAAAAATATCCTCAGGCCCCAGCGTGGAGATTTTCCTGCCTTTCGCCAGAATATCGAAATTGCCCGCCGCGATGTAGTACAGGGAGTTGGATTCCTCCCCTTCGGTGATGACCACCTCTTCCGGCTTGAAGGAGATCTCTTTCTTCGATGAAAAAAGGCCCGGCACCTTTTCGGTGTCTCCCGCGATATGCGGCATGTCAAAGGAAACCTCGTTGCCCGCGTCGTTGTAGTGCAGGTTCTCCCCATAATAGCCCGCCATCCTGATGCCGTGGCCGTGCATTTCCAGATTCACGCCCTTGGCGCCCAGGCACGCCCGCCAGTCGAAGCCGGGCCCCTCGTCCCTGATCGTGAAGCTGGATTTCTGGGGCGTAATCGAATAGGAAAAATACACCTTCTTCGCGGCAATCAGGGGGTCCTGCAATTTTTCCCAAATCAGATCCAGGGCGTCCCTGCCCTCGTTCAGCCATTTTGTCTTTTCTTCGTAGGAGATGCCGCAGTTGCCGTGCTCCACCGCGTTGATCAGAAGCTCGAAAAGGGCCACAAGAAGCCTGTCCCGCTTGTCCTGGTTGATATACCCTGAGTTATAGAGATAGTTTGTTACCAGGTTGATATAGGTGCGGATGATGAACGGGTCATTTTCCATGCTGAAACTCCGGGTAACGGTCTGCAGGAGGTTCTTCTGCACGTCCCGGTGGAACAGGAAATGGTGGTTCGAAAAAACAATTTTCATGACGCGGAAGAAGCCCCAGATCATTTCCGCGCGGGGAATCAGGCTGATGATGTTGGAATTGCGCATAAGCTGCTCGGCCTTCTGCGCGTCCTTTCGCATGTGAACGCCGATGATCCCGCCGAAGTGCAGCCAGGGGTCGGCCTTTGTCTGCTCGATGATTTCGTAGGCGTCAATCTGGAAATCGGAAAGGTTGATGATGCTGAGTTCCGGCAGCTCATACCTGAAATACTCAAGCGCCGCTTCCGCGTTGTCGATAAAAACGGGTTCAAACTGCTCGTAGAATTTCTCGGCAATCCTTTTTATGACGCCGTTGAGTTCAAGGTCTGTACTGATAACAGGCATCTTGTTCATTTCTTGAAATATATCTCCATTCATAATTTCGGCATATTTTGCCATATTGTGGACTGTTTTTTAAACCACCGGCCACACCAACG
>JAISXE010000377.1 GCA_031270615.1 Spirochaetia bacterium | reverse complement strand
GGCATACACATCCAGCTTATCAAGAAAGCCCTCCAGGGAAAGGCTTCCGTTAACCCCCGCCAGGTACTGAAAAACCTCAACGTTGTTTCCGAAGAAGTCGAACGCCTGAACAAAATCGTCGTGGATTTTCTTTTTGCCGTGCGGCCCATGAACATCAAACCGGAAAAAACCGACCTGAATACCTTGATGCATGAGATTCTGGACTTCGTGCGGGCGGAGCTTGCCGCAGGCGGCATAGAACTGGAAGAAAAGTTTACCCGGCATCTGCCCAGGGTTTTTATTGACTCAAAAGCGCTGCGGCAGGCGGTACTGAACATCATCAAGAACGCTATGGCCGCCATGCCGGAGGGAGGAACCCTTACCGTCGCCACGGGGAAAAAAGACGAGTGCGTCCGCCTGGTCATTTCCGATACGGGCATAGGCATCGCGGCCGAGAACCTTGACAAAATATTCGAACCCTACTTTACCACCCGGGAGGCGGGCTCCGGCCTGGGACTTACCAACGTGTTTAAAATCATCAAGGAGCACCGGGCGGACATCACCGTGAACTCGCAGCCGGGAAAGGGCGCCTCTTTTACCATCAGTTTTCCGGTTCCGGAAAACGACAGGCAGCTTCTGGAATACGGACACAGCGGGGAGAATTCGGGATGAAATTCAATATTCTGATTGTGGACGATGAGAAAAACATCCGCGAAGGCCTGGCTCAGGCCCTGGAGATGGACGGCTACGCCATCTACCTTGCCGCCGACGGCAGGGAGGCGCTGCGCGTTTTTGGCGAGGCGGAAATCGACCTTGTGATTACCGACCTGAAAATGCCCAACCTGTCCGGGGAGGAGTTTCTGCGCCGCATTGTCGCGGACGAACCCACCGTTCCGGTCATCATTCTGACGGGGCACGGCACCATCGAAACCGCGGTAAACGCCATGCGGGACGGCGCCTATGACTTTCTTACCAAACCCGTCAACCTTGACCATCTGTCCCTCCTTGTCAAACGGGCGCTGGCAAACAGGAGCATGGCCCTGCAGTACCGCGCGATGCAGAGCGAGCTGGAAAAAAAGCGCGGCTTCGCGAACATTATCGGAACAAGCCCGCAGCTACGCCGCGTTTTCGACCTGGTGGAACAGGTAGCCTCCAGCCGCGCCGCCGTTTTGATTACGGGAGAAAGCGGCACGGGCAAGGAACTTATCGCCGACGCGATTCACAACCTTTCAAACCGCCGGGACAAACCCTTTGTCAAGGTACATTGTGCGGCCCTTGCCGAATCCCTGCTGGAAAGTGAGCTTTTCGGCCACGAAAAAGGCGCTTTTACGGGCGCGCTCGCACGCAAACGGGGCCGCTTCGAGCTTGCCCAGATGGGAACAATCTTTCTTGATGAAATCGGCGAGATCAACCCCGCGGTGCAGGTAAAAATTCTGCGCGTTCTTCAGGAAAAAAAGTTCGAGCGCGTGGGCGGGGAGGAAACCCTTGAGGTGGACGTGCGGGTCATCGCCGCCACGAACAAGGACCTAAAAAAGGAGATTGCCCAAAACCGCTTCCGCGAAGACCTTTTTTACCGCCTCAACGTCATCAACATCCATCTTCCCCCGCTGCGGGAACGCAAGGAAGACATTCCCCTCCTCGCGGCGGCTTTCCTAAAGGAATTCGCGGCGGAAAACGGCAAACACATCGAAGGCATTGAACCCAAAGCGGTGTCCGCCCTCTATGCGTACTCCTGGCCGGGAAACATTCGGGAATTGCGCAACTGCCTCGAGAGCGCCGTGGTCTTATGCAAGACACAAACCATAGGGCCGGAAGACCTGCCGCCCTCGGTGGGAAACTCCCCCGAAGGGAATTTCATACGGATTACCCCGGGTACGCGCATGGCCGACGCGGAGAAGGCGGTTATTCTTGGAACGCTGGGACATCTGCGGGGCAACAAATCGCGCGCTGCGGAAGTCCTGGGCATAGGCAGAAAAACCCTGCACAGGAAACTCAAAGACTACGGCCTGGAAGAAGAGAAGCAGGAACCCTGAGGCACGGCCGCTCCCCGCGCGGACAGGCAAAATCCCCGGGGGACATAAAAAAAGCGCCCGGCAACGGGCGCTTCGCGTTAGCTCTTCTTCACAGGCTTTTTTGCTGCAGGCTTTTTTGCGGCGGGCTTCTTCGCCGCCGGTTTTTTGGCGGCGGGCTTTTTTGCCGCCGGTTTCTTGGCTGCAGGTTTTTTTGCTGTAGGCATAAGACTCTCCTCTTAAGTGGGTTTAGTATGTGTATCGACATAATAGAATAACATGATTACCAACTTTTTTGCAAGACATTCTTGTCATTTTGTGCAAAAAAAATTCAAAAAATTTTTCGCCGGGCGGGAACGGTTTTTTCCTAAAGCCCGCCTCTGGATCCCGGCAATGACGCCGTATGCACCCGTCAAGGCCATGTTAAACGCAAGACCATCACGCATTGTAATAGTATCACTGCCAAGGCAAGAGGGGGATCTCCTCCGGCTCCAAAGCGCGTGCAAATCTCTCCCCAAAGGCGCGCCCTTTTTTCCGCTGCCCACCAGGTGCCAGGCGCCTTTTCCCGTTTCGCACTGTCAACAAGTTAAGTAAGGATGAAGCCAAGAATCCACGGATTTTCGCGGATTCGCGCGGACATTTATACGAAAATCCCTCTTACATCTGCGAAAATCAGCGTTACTCCGCGGACAAATTTTCTTAACTTGTTGACAAACAGTGGGACGCCCTCCCTTGAGCGTCCCTATTGCAATTTGGGTAACATTTTTTATGAAGCCGTGCGCTTCGCTGCGCGGTTATTCCCCGGATTATATTCCCCCGCGCAGCTTGCGGTACGTCATTTTGCGAATCCTGCGCCCCTTAACTCAAATTCCGGCCCGACAGCCGCGAAATAAAACTCTTTTTACTCAGGTCCGTAACGTTTTTTACGCGGCGCGCCGCCCTTTTATGGGCCTGCCGGCGGCTGTTTTACCGAAAGAGGGCCTAATCCCCGCCGCTGCGCGGCGAGGTAGTTCATTTCGAGGCAGCCTTTCCCGCGGAACCCAGGACGTTGATGTTCTTGTGTTCGTACAGCTTGACAAGCTCTTCGCGGGCCGGCCCCAGGTATTTGCGGGGATCGAATTCCGCAGGCTTTTCCGCCAAAGTTTTGCGCACCAACGCGGTCATCACGATGCGGGCATCCGAATCGATGTTGATTTTGCATACCGCGGATTTCGCGGCCTTGCGAAGCTGTTCCTCGGGAATGCCCACGGAGTCTTTCATTCCGCCGCCGTACTGATTAATCATTTTTACGTACTGGATAGGAACGGAAGAAGAACCGTGCAGCACGATGGGAAAGCCGGGCAATTTTTTTTCGATTTCCGCGAGGATATCGAACCTGAGGGGCGGGGGAATCAGCACGCCGTCGGCGTTGCGGGTGCACTGCTCAGGTTTGAATTTGTTGGCCCCGTGGGAAGTCCCTATGGAAATAGCCAAGCTGTCTACGCCCGTCTTGGAAACAAAATCTATAACCTCTTCCGGCCGCGTGTAAGTAGATTTCTCCGCGGACACCTCATCCTCAATACCGGCCAGAACACCCAGTTCGCCCTCGACCGACACATCGTATTTGTGCGCATAGGTTACGACCTTTTTGGTGAGTTTCACGTTCTCGTCATAGGGAAGATGCGAACCATCTATCATAACCGATGAGAAACCAAACTGGATACAATCCTTGCAAAGCTCAAAACTATCACCGTGATCAAGGTGCAGCACGATGGGAATTTTGAATCCCAGTTCCTTCGCGTAGCCGACCGCCCCCTGGGCCATGTAGCGCAGAAGGGTAGAATTGGCGTATTTGCGCGCGCCGGAAGAAACCTGAAGGATAACCGGACTTTTTGTGTTGACGCAGGCCTGAACAATGGCCTGAAGCTGCTCCATGTTATTGAAGTTGTAAGCCGGAATCGCGTATCCGCCCTTGACGGCCTTCTTAAACATGGCCCGGGTATTGACCAAACCGAGTTCTTTGTATGATGTCATCGAATAACTCCTTTCGGTAAAGATTATTTATCAAAATTGAATTTAGACGACAGAAAGGCCGCTGTCAAGTCGGCGAGGAGCAGGACCGGGGCAACGGCATTTACTTTTTTCGATTATATCAGCCATTTTTGCGCTCCAGTGCCAAAAATGCGCACAAATCCCCTTACCTTGCGTAACGGTGCATACCCGTTTCGCGTCTGTCCCTGCTTAATTTCCGTCTTTGTGTAAATGAGGTTGTAAAATATCCGAAAATGATGTATACAGGCGCAATGAACGGAGAGGATTTGTTCGCCGCGCAGGAAAAGCGGCCGAGCGCGGTTGACGTTGTTGTTGACAGCATCAAACAGCTTTTAATTGAAAAGAAACTCAGCCCAAACGAGATAATTCCCTCGGAACAGGTTTTGGCCGAAAGGCTCATGGTAAGCCGGGGCTCGGTGCGCGAGGCAATGAAAATCCTCTCGGCCTTCGGCATCGTGGAAATAAAAAGAGGAGACGGCACCTATATCAGCAACGCCTCGAACAAAAAACTGTTTGACCCCCTCCTGTTCCAGATTCTCGTGCAGGACTCCGATTACCAGGCCCTTATCGAGATGAGGCATCTTCTGGAAGTCGGCATAGTCCAGCTTTTGGTCCGAAAGGCCTCCGACGGCGAGATGCTCATCCTGAAAAGCATCCTGGAGGAGTTTGAACGCCTCCGGCTGGTCCCCGGCATCGCGGCCGCCGAAATAAACGCCGTCGATCTGAAGTACCATCAGTATATGGGGAAGTTCTCCCACAATCCCATCCTCGAAAGCATCTACGCCTTCGTCTACGAACTGTTTTTCCCCACCATGAACTCCCTGCCCGGCAGCGTCATCGATGTCCACCGCCGGCTCCAGGCCGCCCTCGAGCGCCGCGACAAGGAAGCCGCCGTGACCGCAATAGACCTGCACACCCGCATCTGGACCGAAACGGCTTTGAAAAAAAGATAATTGAAAAAAAGATAAATCGGAAAAAGCCGAATGCCGCGTTGATAATGGGCGCCTTTTGCGGCCCTGGGGATTTGCGCCGCAAATCCCCAGGGCCGCAAAACCGGGCTTTCCGCTCCAATTCCTCAGCCCCTGCGGGGCTTGCGGGATTTCCGCTTCAATCCCTGGCGCGGCCCAGGGGCTGATGAAAATGTCGCGGGTTGGGCCATAAGTATGTTGTGTGGTAGAGGAGACCCATAGCCTGCAACCATCTATGGGAACAAGGCGCGACATTTTGGTCTCCTGTTGAAACCGCAACGGCCGCCTTCTATCGCGGTGGCCGCGGCTAAAAAAAAACATTGACAGATGCTTAAACTGGCTCTACACTGGTACATCAAACATCGGACGTTTAATCAGTATGTTCCGGTTTTTGTTACCCGAATCTGAAATTCGCGTCCGGTAAAAAGGAGAAAAAGAATGAAAAAGATGGTTTTACTCATTATCGCCGCCTGTTTTTTGTGTTCCGTGGCCGTGTATGCGGGCGGCGGCGGCGAGGCCGCTTCCCCTGCCCCTTCAACGGCAAAGGCGGAGCCAAAAATCGTGCTGAAAATCGGCCATTCGAGCGCCGCCACAGACCCCCGCGAACAGGGCGCCCTGATGATAAAAAAACTCGCGGAGGAACGCTCAGGCGGATCCCTTACGGTGGAAACCTATCCCGCAGGGCAGCTTGGCGGGGACGCGGCTTTGATAGAGGCCTTGGCGCTGGATTCGGGCAACCCGAACATGCTGATTTCAGACCTCAGCAACTTTGCCACCTACGAGCCGCGCATGGGCATGTCGGCCCTGCCTTTCATGTTCAGCGATTTTGACAAAGCCTGGGCCTTCATGGACAGCGAGGTGGAGGCCGACGCGGAAAAGCTGCTTATCGCGCACAACATCCATGTGCTGGGGCACTTCTGCAACGGCTTCCGCTGCGTGACGGCCTCCAAAATCCAGGCCAGGACGCCGGCGGACATGAAGAACATGCTGATCCGCACGCCGGAAAACCCCGTCATCATGGCCACCATGCGCGCCCTGGGCGCGAACCCCCAGCCCCTTGCGTTTAACGAAGTCTACATGGCCTTGCAGCAGGGAACCTACGACGGACAGGAAAACCCCATCCCCATCATCTACAACAACAAGCTCTACGAAGTCCAGAAGTACCTTTCCGTTACCAACCACATCTACTCCGGCATGGCCGTGGCCATCGCGGAATCCGTATGGAAGGGCATGAGCGCCGACCAGCAGAAGATTCTCCAGGCGGCCATCAGGGAAGCCGAGACATTCAACCGCTCCACGAACCGCAAAATGACCGAAGACTTTATCAGCAAGCTGGAAACTTCCGGCATGACGATTCTGAAACCCGACCTTTCGGCCTTTGTCAAGGCGACCGCCGTTGTCAAAGAGGACGCCGGCAAACAGTACGGCAAGGAATGGATGGACAGGCTGGACGCCTGGCTGAAATCGCATTAGGGGGAAGATGTTTGGAAACCGGGGTTTCCAAACATCCCTATCTGAGTCTTGCCTGAAAAAGGGATGAAGGGCCTTAAAAGCCCTTCGTCCCCGCCTGAATTCAGGATACTTCATTTTTCTTCCAAAATAAGGAAAATAACCATGAGACGTTTACAGCAATGTCTGGATACGGTTTCGGCAACGGTTTCCGGAACGCTGATCGGGCTGCTCGTCATTATCCTTTCGTATAATGTTTTTGCCCGTTTTTTGGGCGGCGGCATCCAGTGGTATATGGAAACCTCGCAGTATTTTAACGTGTGGGCCATGTTTTTTGTGGGAATAAGCCTGTGCATGCGGGGCGAACACCTGCGCATTAACGCTTTGGAGGAAATTCTTCCGGGCGCGGGCAAAAAAGCCATACAGCTTCTTGTGGCCGCGGCTACCGTGGCGTTTTACCTGATGCTCGCCTACGCGACTTTTTTGCTTGCTTCCCGGTCAAAACAGGTCATCTCCACCATGACGTATTTCAAAATGAGCTATGTGTATTGGCCCATTCCTTTTCTGTGCCTCGCCAGCGCGTTTTCCACCGTGGTGAATACTATCCTCTCGTTTGGCGGCGGGGGCGATCCGGGCAAGGAGAAATCTTAAATGATAACATTTTTACTTGTAGTGTTCGCGCTTCTGCTGATTATAGGAGCGCCCATTGCCGTGGCGCTGGGACTTTCTTCCATGCTGGGCATACAGTTTTTCGGCGGCGGCTCCCTGGTTACCGCCGGGCAGAGGATCTTTGAGGGGATGAACTCCTTTGCGCTGCTCGCGGTCCCGCTGTACACCTTCGCGGGCCTGGTTATGGGCAGGGGCGGCATTGCCAGGCGCATTATTGATTTTTGCTATTCCGTGGTGGGGCATATTTACGGCGGGCTTGCCCACGTCAACGTGCTTGCCAGCATGGTGTTCGCGGGAATGTCGGGTTCCGCGGCCGCGGATACCGCAGGGGTAAGCGGCATGATGATGCCGCAGATGGTGGCGAAAAAATACAGCCGCGAATTCACCGTAGCGGTGACGGCCATATCTTCCACAATCGGCATCATCATCCCGCCGAGCATTCCCATGGTGGTCATCGCGGGCATATTGAATGTGTCCACGGGCAAGCTGTTCCTGGGCGGCATTATCCCCGGCATCATGCTGGGCATCGCCCAGATGATCGTGGGCTACTTTGTCGCCAAAAAGGAAAACGTCCCGCGCGAGGAAAAAAAATTCGAGCTGAAATCCCTCTGGAAGGCTTTCTGGCATTCCATTTTCGCGCTGTTCATGCCCTTTCTTATTATGGGTTCCATTCTGAGCGGTTTTGTTTCCCCCACGGAGGCCGGCGTCATCGCCGCCCTGTACTCCCTCTTTGCCGGCGCGGTGATCTACCGGGAACTGAAATGGAACGACATCAAAATCGCCCTGCTTGAAACAGCCCGTACCTGCGGAAAGATATTTATCCTTTTGGGCGCGGGCGCGCTTTTCAGCAAGCTGCTTACCAGCGTGGGTTTCCATATCGCGGTGCAGAACCTGCTTTTTTCCATCACCACCGACCCCACGCTCATGCTTATCCTGAACCTGCTTATCATCCTGATCGTCACCTGCTTTATGGACAGCATAGCGACGCTGACCATGTTCATGCCCGTGCTGTACCCGGTTATAGAGTCCGTCGGCGTTGACCCCATCCTGTTCTGCGTGCTGGTTGTGGTGTGCATAGGCGTGGGCCTGGTCACGCCGCCCGTGGGCGTGTGCCTCTACATCGCCTGCGATCTCATGAAGCTGAAAATCATACCGGCGTCCAAAGCCTTGCTGCCGTTTTTGGTGGTAACG
>JAISXE010000359.1 GCA_031270615.1 Spirochaetia bacterium | reverse complement strand
GGCATCGACTTCCAGGTGTCCCTCCCGCGCGGAGTCGAGTACATCCTCGTCTCCGCCTTCGAGCAGCCCTTCGCCATAGAAAAAGCCAAAGAGCCGACCCGCATCACCAACGTCACCGTAAGCGAGGGCTTCAAGGCACGCGCCCTCACGCGGCGGGAAAACAGCCAAAGGGTAGCCGCCTCCGAGGAAGCAGACATGGACTGCGCGGCCACGGCCCAGTGCAGCTACACCATACTCCCCAGAAACTAAGAAAGGGAAAAAATCATGGAATGGTTAAAAAGAAAATGTGTGCGCATTTTTTGCTCCGCAAAAAACCGGGCTTTCCGGGGGTTCCGCCCCGCGCTTGCGCGCGTGGCCGCTTTCAGCGCCCCTCCAATCCCTTGCGCCCCACGGGCTGATCGCGATTTTGCGGAAGCAAAATCGCGGCTCCCCAGTGTGGGCGCTTCGCGCCCACGAGCCGGGGCTGGCCGCGCCGAAACCGCCGCCTTCGCCTGCGGCGTCCGCGGCAAATTCCCATCTGCGCGCAACGCGGGTTATGTGCTGTGCGCGGCTTTAAGCCTTCTTGTGCTCTTCGGCTGCGCGCCGGACAAACCGGCGGAACCCCCCCCGGCAGCCGCCCCGCAGCCGGAGGCCCCCGTGGTGGAGGAAGCCCCGCCGCAGGCCGAAACCCCTCCGGCAGCAGGCTATTCCGGGGAGCTTTCGCTCGCCCTCGTTACCCGCGCGGAACGGGCGGCGGAAACGGCTGAAATCCCGGGGGCGGCCGAGGAAGCGATTCCCGAAGTTTCCGATGTTTCCTTTGCCGCCTTCGGCCCGGAAGGCGTGTATTTCCTCACGGTTTCCGGCTCGGACATCCGCGTGTGGGACTCCGAAAACGGCAAACAGGAATACATCTTCCGGGGCGGCAAACGGAACATAAGCTGCGCCGCCCTGGGGCCTTCGGCCCTGCGCTTCGCCTTCGCGGCGGACGGAAAAATCTCTATCGTCAGCGGGGAAACCCAAAGGATAGTCCGCGAGATTCCCGCGAAGGGCGTCGCGGCCCTGCGCTACACGGAAGACGGCGCTCAGATCATCAGCGTTGACTCCTCCGGCGCGATAACATGGTGGGACGCGGCCAGCGGGAAACGCCTCCGCAGCGCGAAAGCCGGCATAAGCGGCTTTACCAAAGCCTCCATAAGCGGCGACGGGAAGCGCGTCCTGTACGAAAAAGGCGGCAGCCTCCACCTGCGGGACATCGCCTCCGGCAAGGACCTAAAGAGCTTTCCCCCCGCGGCGGGGAAAAAAATCTCCCGCATAGACCTAAGCCATGACGGCAGCATGGCCGCCGTGGTCTTTGACGACGGGCAGGTAAGCGTGATGGACACGCGGGACGGAACCCAGGTACGCGCCTTTGAGGCCTCCACCCTGCCGGCCGCCGTCTCCCGCGACAACACCCGCGTGCTCATCGCCTCCGGGGACGGGGGCGCGCGCCTCCACGACCTTTCCACGGGCGGCGAAATCGTGCGCTACGCGGGCTTTGAAAACGGCGAGTGGGTCAGCATCGTCCCGGAAGGCTACTACAACGCCTCGGTCCACGGGGCCTCCCTGTACAGCATCAAGGCGGGGGAAGACTCCTATTCCCTCGAACAGTTTGCCGAAGCCCTCTATCGGCCGGACAAGGTTGCCGCCGCCGTAAGCGCGAAGGCCTCCCCCGCCGCGTCCGCGCCGCCCGCAGGGACGGACGCGCCTCCTTCGGAAGAAGGAACCTTTGGGGCGCGGGGCCCCCTGCGCCGCCTGCTGGCTGCCGACTCGACCCCGCCGAAAGTCGAGATCCTCGGGCCCCGCCGGCGCAGCATCACCAGCGGGGAAACGGATGTTAAAGTAAAAATAACTGCCCAGGGCGGGGGGACGGGCGTCATCACCGTGAAAAGCGGGCGCACCTTAAAGGGCGTCTACGAAATCGGGGAGCACCTGGACAGGAAGTATACCGAAAACGGGAAAACCTGCTACGACGTGAGTCTGAGGGTTCCCCTGAATCCGGGAAAAAACATCATAGGCGTGTCGGCCTTCAACCAGAACCACACGGTGGAATCCGAAAAAAGCAAGACGGAGGTCACCACAAGCTGGGCCGGAGCGGGGCAGGCAAGGCCCGTCCTGCACGTGCTCACCGCCGCCATCAAGGACTACAAAGACCCCCAGTTCAACCTCGACTACACGATAAACGACGCCCAGTCCCTGGCGGAGTATTTTTCGCGGCAGGCCACGGGAAGCCTCTATTCCGAGGTAAAGCTGCGCGCCATACAGGACGGGCAGGTTACCCGCGAGGGCTTCAACAAGGCCTTTGACGAGATAAAAGCCTCGGTTTCCGCGCGCGACAGCTTCGTGTTCTTCTTCGCGGGCCACGGCGCGGTGGACGACAACGGCGACTTTTTCTTTGTGCCCTGGGATACCACGGGGCTTGACGGCCCGGCGGAGCGCAACATCACCCGCATGGACATCGTAAAAAACATCCTGAAAATCCCGGCCCAAAACTCCCTCATCCTTCTGGACGCCTGCCAGTCCGGTGCCATACTCGAAATGGACACGCCTTTCGGCAGGCTGCTGAAAGACCTGGACCAGAAAGCCATAATCGCCGCCTCGCTGGGCAACCAGGGGGCAGCCGAATCCGCGAAGTTCGGCCACGGGATGTTTACCCTCTCGGTGCTTGACGGGATAGACGGCAAGGCCGGGACCTCGGGCGAGCGCTATGTGGGCGTAAAGCAGCTTATCGGCTTTGTGCGGCAGGACGTGCCGGAAAAGATTACCGGCCTGCGGGCCTCCGCGCAGAAGTCCCGCGAGGGCCTGCGCGCCCTGACGCGGCTCACCGACACGGTGCAGAAGCCCGTGGGCTTCCCGCCCGAGGATGATTTTTCCGTCATCGATCTGTGGCTTACCCCGGGCGAGCTGCGCGTAAGCAGCGCCGCAGACGGAAGGCTTTTGATTGTGGGCAGCCAGGAGGAAAGCCGCCTCATGAAACCCGGCGACAAATACACGGCGAGCCTTCCAGAAGGCCGCTACGAGCTTACCTACACCTTCAGCAATACCCGCGTGGAAAAAAGAACCGTGGACATGGTGAACACCAAAAACGTGAATATCACCTTCGGCGGGCGAAGAACCGATGTCGCGGACCTGGCGGGCTTTGAATACATAGACGGGGGGGCTTTCCGCATGGGAAGCCCGGCCTCGGAAGCAGGCAGGAGGGATGACGAGACCGCCCACAGCGTCACGCTCGGCCCCTTCTACATGGGAAAATTCGAAGTCACGCAAAAGGAATACCAGGCCATCATGGGCAAAAACCCCTCCGGCTTTCCGGGCGAAAAAAACCCCGTGGAAAGCCTTACCTGGTTTGACGCCATAGCCTACTGCAACGCCCGCAGCCAGAAGGAGGGCCTGACGCCCGCCTACGAGCTGCGCGGAAGGAACGTCACCTGGAACCGGCAGTCCACCGGCTACCGGCTGCCTACCGAGGCCGAATGGGAGTTCGCCTGCCGCACCGGGCACGCGGGCGGGGCGGTGTCCAACATCGCGAACGTCAACACGAAGGCGACAAGCGCCGTGGGATCCTTTGAGGCAAACGCCTGGGGCCTGTACGACATGATAGGCAACGTGTGGGAATGGTGCTGGGACTGGTACGGCGAGTACGGCGAGGCCGCCCTGAGCAACCCCGGAGGCCCCGATGCGGGGCCGGGCCGCGTCGTGCGCGGCGGCGGCTACTACAACGAGGGCGAGCTTCTGCGCCCGGCCCGCCGGGGCCATGACCCGCCCACGCGGATGGTGGACAACCTGGGCTTCCGGCTTGTGCGTTCCGCCGCGCCCGCGCCCGCGCAACGGGGGAGGAGATGATGCGCAAATTCCTTGTTTTTCTCCACGCTTTTTTGCTGCTGGGTTTTCCCTCCTTCGCCGACAGCGTCAAGGTGGGGGACTTCGAGGTCGAGGAGTACGGCACCGGCGCCTACCTTGACGTAACCATAACATCCTACTCCGGCCCCGGCGGGGAGCTTGCCATGCAGGTTCCCGGCAGGCCCGTCACCATCATCGGGCAGGACGTTTTCGCCGGGAAAGAGATTACCAGCGTGGAACTGCCCAAAACCCTGACGGAAATCAGGGACAGGGCTTTCCGGAACAACCTGCTTGAAACAGTGGCCTTTCCCCAAGCGCTCTCCGCGATAGGGGAGGGGGCCTTCGAGGGCAACGACTTAAAAGAGGTGGCCCTTCCCCCCTATTTGGAAAGGGTAGGGGACAGGGCCTTTGCCGGCAACAGGATCACGCGCATCACCATCGATGCCGGGGTCAACCTGGACGCGGACGCCTTTGACCACAAATTCGCGGACGCCTACCTTGCCGGGGGCAAAAACGCGGGCACCTACGTGTACCGCATAGGCCGCTGGTACCTGGAGGCCGAATGGCTGGCCATTTCCGCGATGGACGACGATCCCCTAGACAGGGGGCCGGAAAACATCGAGCCCCGCGCGGAGGTCCCGCCGACCATCAACCTTGGGCTTTCCGGCGTGGAAACCGTCACGGTCATGGACTTCAGGGTACTCGGCCCGGTGAGCGTCACCAAACAGGAAGTCCTGGACTTCGGCCCCCTGGGCATACAAAAAAACCGCTCCGGCTCGCGCGTCACCTGGTTTGATTTGATGGCGGAAGCCTCCCGCCTGGGGGCCGACGATGTTGTCAACGTCCATAT
>JAISXE010000316.1 GCA_031270615.1 Spirochaetia bacterium | reverse complement strand
ATATGTACATGACGGCAATCGCTTATGGGATAGAAGGCTTTGCCCGCGTTCCTGTTCCAACAAAAGATTATGTTTCCCGCATTCTTGACTGTGGGGCATCGGGGATAATGGCACCTTTGACAGAAACAGTAGAGCAGGCGGAACAACTCGTATACTATTCCAAATACGCCCCCATCGGAAACAGGGGTTTTTCTTCCGGAGCGAATACCGCTTATAGGGGAGGCACCCACACGGACATTATGAAAGAGGCGAATGCCCGTGTTTGGTCGATTGCTCAAATTGAAACTGAATTGGGAGTTGAGAACGCCGAAAAAATCGCGGCGGTGGAGGGCATAGACGCGCTTCTTATCGGTCCAAACGATCTTTCAATTTCACTTGGTGTTCCGGGAGATCTTACAAATCCTGTCGAAATTCAAGCAATCAAGAGAGTGGCTGCCGCATGCAAAAAGCATAATAAACTTTTTACTGTTCATTCAAGGCCGGAATTTCAAGACCTCTTCAAGGGTACCTTGAGTTTCATCATGCAAATGGGAGAAGGGGAATTTCTCTCCGCCGGATTTAAAAGCATCAAAGATTATGCGGATAAATATCGAATAACAGATTGAACCTAAGCCGAGCTGCAAACCTGGCTTAGGCAATTATTATAATCTTTTGTAATTCAGTCAGGGGGTACACCAAAGCCTGAAACAAAACGCGGGGGTGGAGCCGTCAGTGAGGTCAGTGGTTTTCTTCTCTGACTGAGTTAAAGTTTATTGCGTTACAAATTCCGCGCCCCGCGTGTCAAGGACGCTCAGGGATGAAAGGACAAGGTATACATACGGGTAGCCGTCTTCTTCGTAGGTTTGCAGCGTGCCCAGGGCGCGCACCCAGTCGTCCTGCTTGGGATAGGCTTTTTGGGAGGGGGCCGCGCCTGCGGGGGTTCGGGGCTGCCAGGATACCTCAAAGCCGGCGTTTCCGTCGTTTCCGCAGCAGCCGGGGCCGTAACGGAGCACATAGCGGTACTGCCGCCCTTCGTACTGTTCCAGCCTGAAAATCCCTTCGAGTTTTATCGTTTTGCCTATATAATCCCCGGCGTTCAGGTAGATATCGTTGATTTGGGTAATGAACATTTTCTCTTTTATTTCGATTACGGGAGTAGCGGCGTCGGCTTCGCCCTGCGTGTCGGCCTGCCGCAGCCAGGCCTGCGCCGGGGCCTCGCCGCGTTGGGAAGGATACTCCAACACAAAAGCTGCTTGGGCGGCGGAACCTTCCGGCAGGGCCGCCGTTTCGCTTTTGCCGCAGGCCGCAAGCAGAAGCAGCGGCATAAGTAAAACAAGCCCCGGCTTTTTTACCGCAACCCGCTTTGTCATCAGTACCCGTACAAGCCAAAACAGCAAAAACGCGAAAATATTTATTATAACGATACTCGCCCCCGTCGGCGTTGCGTATACATACGAAATAACAACGCCGACAAAAAAGCACGCCAGGGAAACAAAAACCGAACAGACAGTTACGCTTTTGAATTTCCTGAAAACGCGCATCGAGGTAAGCGCCGGAAAAACGATGAGGCTTGAGATGAGCATGGCGCCCATCATCCTCATGCCCACCACGATGGTGATAGCGGTCAGGAAGGCGACAACCATGTTGTAAACGCCCGTCTTGACCCCTGTCGCCTTCGCGAAAGTCTCGTCAAAGGTAATGGCGAACAATTTATTGTAAAAAAGGATAAACAGAAACAGCACCGTTACCGCCAGGGCGACGCTCAAATAAACATCGATTCTATTCATGGCAAGAATGCTGCCGAATAAATAATTGCACACATCGGTATTCATGCCGCTTGTCCGGGAGATAATCACGACGCCAACGGCGAGCGATCCCGTGGAGATAAGCGCGATGGCCGCGTCCCCCTTGATTTTGCTGCTTTGGCTTAAGCGCAGAAGCAAGAACGCGGCCGCGATTACAACAGGAATCGCCACCGCCAGGGGCGCGGCATGCAGCGCCGTCGCGAGGGCCAAAGAACCAAACCCGACATGGGAAAGCCCGTCCCCTATCATCGAGTAGCGTTTCAGGACCAGGCTGACGCCCAATAAGGCGGCGCAGGCCGAAACAAGCGCGCCAACGACAAGCGCCCGCACAAGAAAGGCATAGCCCAGCATTTCCGATAAAATATCCATCATTTTTTTTCTCCCCCCACGCCGACGGCGTTGATCTCCTTTCCCAGCGTGACGACAACAGTCGCGTATTTTTCCACCGCCGCGATGTCGTGCGAAATCATGACAATCGTCATTCCCGTTTCCCGGTTTACGTCCTTCAGCAGGCGGTAAACCTCCTCCCGCGCCAGGGGGTCAAGCCCGGCGCTTGGCTCGTCCAGCACCAGCAGTTTTTTCGCCGCGCACAGGGCGCGGGCTATCAGCACCCGCCGTTTTTGCCCCCCCGAAAGCTCGCGGAAACAGCGGTTCCTGAAACCCGCCATGCCCAGACGCATCAGCGCTGCTTCCGCCTTCTGTTTTTCCCCGCGCGAATAAAACGGCCGCAGCCCCATCGCGCCAATGCCGCCCGAAAGCACGATTTCATATACCCCGGCGGGAAAGTCCTGTTTTGCCGCTTCCTGCTGGGAAAGGTAGCCGATTTCGGTGCGCCTGATTTTCGCGCCAAAGGCTATTGTTCCCCGGATGGGGCTGATAAGCCCCAAAAGGCCCCGCACGAGGGTGGTTTTCCCGCAGCCGTTTTCGCCGATGACGCAGCAATAGTCCCCCGCGCATATACGCAGGTCAAAATCGCGCAGCACGATGTGCCCATCGTACCCGAGCGAAAGGTTTTTGCAGAGTATCAGGGGTTCGGAAGGGATGCCCTGCGGATCCTTTGGGCGGTCTTTTTCCATAAACGCGGTTTTAACCACTGGCGACACAGCCGGAATAGTAGAAAAAAAATTTTGTCTTCCTGGCCGGGCGGTCCGTGCCGTCAGTGGTTTTTCTCCTTTTCCAACAGTGCCTAGTTTAAGGCTTCCCGCAGGTTCCGCAGGTTGCCCCGCATCAGGCTGAGATAGCCCTCGCCCTTCTCAAAGTCGCTTTTGGATATATTATGGCAGGCGTGGAGCAGGAGCTTTTTCGCGCCGGTCGCCTCCGCGATGGTATCCGCTATTTTTTCGTTGGAAAGCTCAATATGGAAAATGACGGGAACCCGCTCGCTTTTCATTTTGTCGATTAAAAAGGCAACCGTCGCCGCGCTGCATTCCGTTTCGGTGGAGCAGCCGGGGAAGGCCGCGTAATAGGACAGCCCGTATGAGTCGGCGAGGTAGCGGAAGGGGAAGCGGTCGCCAAAAATAATCGTCTTCCGTTTCGCGTTGTCCGCCACCGCGCGGAACTCGGCGTCCAGCTCTTCCAGCTTCACGATATAGGCCGCGGAGTTTTGGCGGTAAAAATCCGCATTCGCCGCGTCCAGGGCGCACAGGGCGTCGGCAATCGCCTGCACAATGCGTGCCGCGTTTTTGGGCGCGGTCCAGACATGCTCGTCATAGGCGATCCCCTCCTCTTCTTCTTCCTCCTCTTCCATGCCTTCCACGATTTCTTCTTCCACAGCATCAACGCAGTCCATAAGCGGCAGGATTTTCATGTTTGCCGTATCCATGGATTCAAGGATCCGGTCAACCCATTCGTCGGACTCCCCGCCGGCGTAGACAAACAGGCGGCTGTTTTGCATGGTAATAATATCCTGCGGCGAAGGCTCAAAGGAGTGGCTCTCCGCGCCGGGCGGGAGCAGCATGGAAAGATTTACCCTGTCGCCCGCGATGGCGCGGACAAAATCATAGGGGGGGAAAATAGTGGCCGATACCGTGATTTTGTTTTCAGCGCCCTGCGGCTGCGCGGCGTTATCCTTCCGCGAACAACCGGCGGCAAAAAGCACGATTCCAAAAACAACTAGCAGATTGAAAAAGAAAAAACCGAAAAACCTGAGAAAAGAATTCTTCATAAATAACCCTCCATTGGCACAACCGATACAACCGGTACAATTTCAAAACCGCGCGGATAAACATTTCCTCTGCGGAATAATCTTTTTTTCGGGGAAATGTGTGTGGGCGAGGTTATTTCTCAGGAATTCAGCCGGACTTTCAAGGCGATAGGCGTCAGGGGATGGAAATGCGGGACACCGGCCTTTTTTATTGGCGCGAAAGCGCGGAATGCCAGGCCGGAGGCGCACACAAGAAGGCTGGCAAGGCTGAAACATTTCAGCAGGTTTTCGACAACCTCGATTTGCAGGCAGACGGAGCAGCTTTCCTCGCAGCAATCGTGGTCAAACTGGCTGGCAATGAAAACCCCCGCAAAAACAGCAAAAAAAACAACGCATACCAGAAAACCAATAAAAACCCCTTTGGGGGCGGACCGGAACATGGCCCAAATATACCAAAACAAAGAATTTTATACAAGCGGCGGCCCAGAGCGCAGCGGCCCCAGAGCCAAAAAGGATATTTACCACTGGCCAGGC
>JAISXE010000365.1 GCA_031270615.1 Spirochaetia bacterium | reverse complement strand
CCAGATGCTATAAAACTCATACCGTCTGCTTTTTTAAGGGTTACTGATAGTGAGAATCTCCAAATTGAAACAATTTGGAGATTCTCCCGATTGAAGCTGGCAACGGCTGAATAGTTACTAAAATCCAATGATATGTCCGGGTATTTCCCAAACTCTTCAAAAGATACCTATATTTATTTTTCAGAGGATAAAATAATCACTATTGTTCTTGGTATTTTACAGATTAAATTGCGGGACGGAGAATATGAAGAGCGCAAGCCGCTTGATGAAGTTATTTTTTCGAAGCTTATTGAGGCAATAAAATTGTCGGAGAATCTTTCGGAAAGATTCAAGAGTGAATTACTTGCGTTTATACAATAGTCTGGTTTTTATGGGTCAAATTTAGCCCGGAGGCTCTTCCGCGAGCAGCTTTTGGATCTCAACCTCCCTGCCGGAATAAAGGCACGGTCCATGCTTTTTTGGGTTTTTCATCAGAGCGCCGCGCCGTAACTCATTACGGCACAAGCATTTATTTTTCGGGCTGGCGGGATTTGAACCCGCGACCCCCAGACCCCCAGTCTGGTACGCTAAACCAACTGCGCTACAGCCCGTTTCCGAAACAGTATGGACGAAGATACCACGGCTCTATGAGGAATGTCAATAACCCCTGCAATTCCCCGTGTAAACCCATGGCGCGTTTTGTTGGCGGGAACGCGGGGCCTGTCAGGATGCATGGGCCAGCCCGCGAGCTTTCATGCAACGCGCCGTGAGGCTGCTGGGTATTGCCGCTGATAAGGGTTTGTGTGGTAAAATTCTGCAAATTGCTTGCAATTTGCAGAATTTGCGGATTGTAAACCGGGAGCGGCGTTTTTTTATCCTTTTTTTCTGTCAGCCCCCCGTCTGTGGGGCCGGTGGTTTTCCTTCCTCCGCTTTCGCCTGGCTTGCGCCGCCCGCCCAGTCCAGGATTTCCTCCCTGTGCTGGCTTAGGATTTTGAGCAGTTCGGCAAACTGGTCGGCATGGAGGGTAAGGCCCTTCGTGCTGGGAAGCCATTTGCCGTCTTTTTCGTAGAATTTCCGCAGGTCAAGGTAGCGCGAGCTTTTGTAGCTGGAAAGGTTGACGAAAATCGGTTCGCGGACACTGGCCTTGCCGTCCGGGTCAATGCCGATTATGCCGAGGGTTTTGTTTTCATCCGCCATGGTTTAACTCCTTGTTGGTCATTTCGCGAATCGTATGCGCACGATTTCCGGCGTGGAGCCTATGCGCAGGGGCGGGCCCCACAGGCCGTAGCCGGATGTCACGATGATGGTGGTGCCGCCCTTGCGCAGGAGGCCGTAGTTGATTTCGTACATAAAATAAGTAACTGTGGTGATGGGCCAGAACTGCCCCGCGTGGGTGTGGCCGGAAAGCTGCAGGTCTATGCCGGCCTCCTGCGCCAGCTCAAGATTGTAGGGCTGGTGGTCCATCATGATCAAAGGCTTCGTTTTGTCCAGACCCTCGATAAGCTCAAGGATGCTTTTGCGCACCCCGGCCCTGCGGTCGTTCCTGCCGACGAGGGTAAAGCCGCCTGTCTCCACGGTTTCGTCGATAAGCATGCGCACCCCGTCGGAGGCAAGCAGTTTCTGGAACTCTGGGACGCTTTCGCCAAAATACTCGTGGTTGCCGGGAACCGCGAAAACCCCCAGGGGCGCCTTCAGGCGGCGCATTTCCTCGCTCATGTTCTGGTCGGTGTAGACGCTCATCCAGCGGTCCAGGATATCACCCGCGAGGAGTACCATGTCGGGTTTCTGGGCCATGACCATATCCACCATTTCGCCGAGTCCCTTTTTTTGTATCAGGCCCCCCAGGTGGAGGTCCGCCACAAGGACGATGAGGGGGTCGCCCTGCACGGGTTTGTCCACCCGCACGGTATAATCGGTAACCACCGGGCTGCGCGCCCTCCAGGTGCCGTAGGCAAGAACGAGCGCCACCGAGGCAATGACGAGGGTCCCGGTAATGGCCGTGTAGCGCGCGCCGGAAAGGTTTCCGGGGAGGAACTTGAAAAAGCGGTTTGCCAGGCGGAGCAGGTCGAAAAAAAGAAACAGGACCAGAAAGTAGGAGATGGCGGCCAGCCAGTAGGAACCGATGGTGCTTAAGACGCTTTCGGTCCGTGTGCCCATGCCCCAGCGTATGATGATGTACAGGCAGGAGATAAGCCAGAAAAGAGGCCAGTACACCAGGGCGGGAACAGGCGCCTTCAGCGCGCGCAGGTAAAGGCGGCCATGCAGGCCGATGTAAAAACTGCTAAGAATGACGACGCCAAACAAAATGGAAAACATCAAGAAAAACCTCCGAAAAACGCTTCGCGTTCGACAGAAAAACCGGGACTTGGGAGGGGGTTCATTGCGGCCCCCACGGGCGAATATAGCATACTGCCGGGAAATATGATAGTAAAGGCGGCGGCAATTCCCGGTTTCGGCTCATGGCGGGCCTTAGGCGGCAGAATGGGAGGAACCACGGGCCGCACGGACAGGCGCATGGATTTTGCACGAAAAGCCCGTGATTTCTGTGTGGCCCGTGCTTGGTTTTTGTTTTCAAAAGCCCCTGGGCGCGCAAGGGGGCTGGTCACGATTTTGCAAGGCAAAATCGTTGCTCGCCCATGCAACCTGGCTGGTCGCGATTTTCTAAAAGGCCGTACAAGCAGGCCGTGGGCGAAGCCCCGTGTTGGTAAAGCAAAACGGTCTGCCGCCCATGCGCAAGGGATTGAAGCGGAAATCCCGCAGGCCCGCCGTAGGCGGGGCGAGGAATTGCAGCGGAAAGCCCGGTTTTTTTGCGGTAATCCGCAAAAAAATGCGCCCAAATTCCGAATGGGCTAGTAAACAGGCTCTAAGCCAAGGCCGCGTCTCGGTTGCAGTCCTTGGAGTAGATGTAGGTGAAGCTCGTCCTGCCTACCCCGTAGGCGGCTTGGGTGACATAGGGGCCGAACCAGACAAAGTCGTTTTTTTTGATCATCCGCCATTCGTTGTCCAGGAGGTAACAGCCTTCGCCTTCCAGAATATAGGCTCCGTGTTCCTGGACGTGGGTTTCCACAAAGGGATGGCAGCCCCCGGGCGCGAAGGAGAGGATGTGCATGTTCATGTCGTAGGCAATGTCCAGGGGAAGCAGATCCTTGATAAACACGTTTTCCATGTTGTCGTAGTGCCGGTAGGGGATTTGGTTCGTGTTGCCGTAGACGGCTGCGGCCAGGTGCCCCTTGAGGGGGATATGCGTCTGTTTGTAGAGCAGGGCTTTCATTTTTCCCGTTGAGGTGTTGCGGAATTCCAGCCCCGCCCCGGCGGGGGAAAAGAGGTAGGATCCGGCGTTTCCGGCATGGGTTTTTCCTTCCGCGGCCAGGCTGCCTTCGCCTTCGATAATATACACGAAGGTTTCGGTGTCCGGCCCGTTTCCAAAAAGGGCGGCGGTTCCGCCCTGGGGTTCCGCTTCCACCACATAAAAAACAAAACTGGCCCCCATTTTTGGGGAGGCCACGATGCTTACCCGGCACCCTTCAATGCCGGGTACCACGTTGTTGACTAAGCCTTCCGGCGGAAGGACCGCGTATGATCCGTGCTTGACCACCGCCCGGGTGGCCAGAATGTCATTTGGATAGCCCATAAAAAATCCTTTCCGCCTTCGGGCGGCATTCAAAATAAATCACGATAAATTACGATAAATCACGATAAATCACGATGGAACCCTGTCTTTGCTGTAGAGGATCACTGCCAGGTATTCCAGGTCTTCGGCGCCGGTGTTTTCGATGGAATGGGAATCGCCGTCTTTGCACTGGGTCATGTCCCCCGGCCCCAGGTCGTGGACGGCGCCGTTGTCGTTGACCCGGGCGCTGCCTTTGAGGATGTAGTAGGTTTCAAAATCACCCTCGTGGGTATGCCGCCCGATGGAGCCGCCGGGGGGGATGACGCTGATCCCAAAAAGGCGCCCGGTTCCGAACATTTCCCCGGATTCCAGAATGTTGATGATCCGGACTGTGTCCCGGCCGCCTTTCAGGTTTGGCTCAAGATTGGTGCGCAGGTCCCCGGCTTTTTTGGTCATGGTTCCCATACCTTACTGCATTTCCAGAATAAGATCATGTATCACCGCCACGGCTTTGGCTATGTCCGCGTATTCGGTCCATTCCACCGGGCAATGGCTGCGGCCGTCCTTGCTGGGGACGAAGACCATCACCGTGTCCAGCACCTGCCCGATGGCCAGGGCGTCGTGTCCCGCCCCGGAGATCATGCGCCGGTAGGAGTAGCCCCGGCTTTTGCAGAGGTTTTCCAGCCGGGCAAGCATGTCCTGGCTCAAGTCCACCGGGGTGATGGTGAGCTTGTTGTCCATGGTGTAGGTGGCGCCGTTCCGCCGGCAGGCGTCGTCGAGGCCGTCGCGGATTTTGGCCACAATGTCGTCGATGCTGGCCCTGTTCCGGGAACGGACGTCCACGGAAAACTGGACTTCCTCGGCCACGATGTTCATGCCCCCGGGGAGGACCTTGACAAAGCCCGTTGTGGCCACGGTGCCTTCCCCTTTTTCCCTGGCCCAGCCGGGGATCTTCGCGATCACCTGGGAGGCGGTTTCCACCGCGTCGATCCGCATGTCCATGGGGGTCGTCCCGGCGTGATCCGATCTGCCCCGGACCGTGACGATGTAGCGCTGGATGCCGACGATGCATTCCACCAGCCCCAGTTCCTGGCCGCTTTGGTAGAGGATGGGCCCCTGCTCGATGTGCATCTCGATAAAGGCCTTGATGGTTTTGAGATCCCAGGCCGCCCGGGGCAGGTTTTCGGGAACCAGGCCGTCGCCCTTCCTGGCATCGTAAATCGAAATATCATCCTTGTCTTTATAGTGCCGCAGGTCCTCCTGGGTAACCTGGCCCAGGAGCGATTTGGAGCCGAAATAGCCGGTGCCGAAACGCATTCCTTCTTCGTCACAAAAGCCGATGACGATGAGGTTCCGTTTCAGGGCCGCGCCTTCTTCCCTGAACAGGCGGGCCGTTTCTATGCCCGTCAGGATCCCCGAAAGGCCGTCGAAGTCGCCGCCGTTGGTTACGGTGTCAAAGTGGGAGCCGACGACCAGGGCGGGGAGGGAGGGGTTGGCCCCTTTGAGGAGGCCGATGAT
>JAISXE010000218.1 GCA_031270615.1 Spirochaetia bacterium | reverse complement strand
CAATTTTCTTAAAAGGCCGTACAAGCAGGCCGTGGGCGAAGCCCCGTGTTGGTGGCGCAAAACGGTCTGCCGCCCATGCGCCAGGGATTGAAGCGGAAATCCCGCAGACCCGCCGCAGGCGGGGCGAGGAATTGGAGCGGAAAGCCCGGTTTTGGCGCGAAGCGCCAAAAGGCGCCCAAAAACTCTTGGCGCTTCACATTCCCAACAATCACGGAAATTGCGTGTTTTTGCGGGGCTTCGCCCTATTGCGGCAACCAGGGAAATCGCGGAAGGTCGGCAAACCGCGACTGCGATTGCGGGCAATCGCCCTGCATTCAGGCAGGTTGTTGTAAGCGGGTAGAACCCTGGGGACTATCACGCGATTTTTCCCGCAATTTCCGGTGGCAATTTTGCCACGGCAAAATTGCCCTACTTGATTGGGGGCGCCCGCATTCCGTATAATGCGGTATGGCTGGAAACGATTCGGGACCCGCGCATTGGGCGGATATCAATGCGGCGAGGATTATCCGGGAAAAGGGCGAGAAGGACGTGTATACCTGCGCCTCGGGGATCACGCCTTCGGGGACGGTGCATATTGGCAACTTCAGGGAGATCATTTCCGTTGATCTTGTGGTGCGGGCGCTGAGGCGGCTTGGCAAAAACGCGCGTTTTGTTTATTCCTGGGACGACTACGATGTGTTCCGCAAGGTTCCTAAAAACATGCCGGGGCAGGAGATGCTGGCGCGGCATTTGCGCCGGCCGATTACCCTTGTGCCGGATCCCTGGGGCGGGGAGGAGAGCTACGCCCGCCGCCACGAGCTTGAGGTGGAGCGGGAACTGCACAGGGTGGGTATAGCCCCCGAATATCTGTACCAGGCCCGGCGCTACCGCGAGTCGCTGTACGCGGAGCAGATAAAACAGGCCCTTTCCAAGACTGCCGAAATACGGGCCATCCTTGATGCGCACAGGACGGAGGCGCTTCCCGGGGACTGGTTCCCCGTGTCGGTTTTTTGCGGGGGCTGCGACAGGGACACGACCACGGTGCTGTCCTGGGACGGGGATTACGGCGTGGAGTACCGCTGCGATTCCTGCGGCAGGCACGAGAGCGTTGACCTGCGCTCCAGCCCCCTGGTAAAGCTGCCCTGGCGCGTTGACTGGCCCATGAGGTGGGCTTACGAGGGCGTTGATTTCGAGCCTGCGGGCAAGGACCACCATTCGGAGGGCGGGTCTTTCGACACGGCGAAGGAAGTCGTGCGCCGTGTTTTTGGCTGCGCGCCCCCGGTGAGTTTCCAGTATGACTTTATCCGCATCAAGGGGCGGGGGGGGAAGATTTCGTCTTCCTCCGGGGAGGTCATTGATTTGAAGGACGTGCTTGAGGTCTATACCCCGGAGATCGCGCGCTATTTGTTCGCGGGGACGCGGCCCAACACGGAGTTCGCTATTTCCTTTGACCTTGATGTTATTAAAATCTACGAGGACTACGACAGGACCGAGCGTATCTATTTTGGGGCGGAGGCTGCCAGCGAAAAGAAACGCGAAAAGGAGAAGCGCGTCTACGAGCTTTCCCAGGTCGCCGGGGTTCCCTCGGTTATGCCCTACCAGGTGCCTTTCCGCCATTTGTGCAGCCTGCTTCAGATAAACTCGGGCGATGTGGGCAAGACGCTGGACGCCCTGCCGGGGCTGGGGGCCGGCCAGAGGCAGGGCCTGATCCCGCGCGCCGAATGCGCCTGGAGGTGGATCACGGGTTTCGCGCCGGAGGATTTCCGCTTTTCCCTGCGCGGCGCGGATGATAAGCCGGTGGCTGTGTGCGACGCCAGCCGTGCCGTCATCCGGGAGCTGCGGGAAATCATCGGCGCAAGGTTTGCCGCGCTGGACGAGAAGTCCCTGGGCGAGGCGGTTTATGCCGCCTGCGGCAACGCGGGCCTTGAGCCGAAGGCTTTTTTCCCGGAAATGTACCGCGCGCTTGTGGGAAAGGACAAGGGTCCCCGCCTTGCGGCTTTTATCCTGAGCGTGGGCCGCGAGCGGATTCTTGATATTCTGAAAGCGTACTGAAAGACAGCCTGCCATGAGCCGCAGTTTCCAGACCGGGGGGATCGTGCTGAGGAACAACCGCTTTGGGGAGATCCACAAGGGGGTTACGCTTCTTTCGCCCGATCACGGTCTGTTCAGCGCGGTCGCCTACGGCGCCTATTCCGCGAAAGGCAAACTGCGCAGCGTTACCAACCCCCTCTGCGCGGGCACCTTCTTCCTGTACCGCGATCCGGTAAAAGACGCCGTGAAGATCACCGACATGGACTGCCGCGATTTTTTTGAGGGCGTGAGATCGAGCATCGCGAAGTTTTTTATTGCTTCGGTGTGGCTGGAGATGGTTTTGAAAACCTTCGGCGGCGACGCGGCGGAGACCTTTGCGCTGCTCCGGGGAAGCCTGCGCCTTCTTGAGGCCTGCGCGGAAGAGGCCGCCCCCCGGCTTCTTGTGCAATTCCTCTGGCGCTACCTTGGGCTTGCGGGCTGCGCCCCGGATACCGGCGCCTGCGCGGGCTGCGGGGAGGCCCGCGGCGAAAACCGCGGGCTTGTCTACCGCAGGGGCGTTTCAGGTTTTTTCTGCCGGGGGTGCGCCGGCGCGCCGGGGGCCGGGGGGCTTGTCCCTCTTTCGGCCGGCGCTTTGAACTACCTGGCGTACAGCCGGGGGCTTCCCCTGGAAAAGGCCGCGGCCTGCGCCCCGGACGCGGCCTCGTTTGCCGCACTGAAGCAGGCGCTGCTTTTCCTTGCCGAAGACTTTGCCGGCGGGCCGCTGAACTCGGTCAGGACAGGGAAGGGCATACTTTGATGCGGGGCAGGATCTCCCGCATGGCCTCCTCGCCGGCCGCGATGATTTCGTCTTTTTTTGATATGTCGTGGGGTGAAAACCCGGCGGGATTCGGGCGCGCGAGGGGATCGGCCTGCCGCAGGGCCCCGGTATTCACGCCCGCCTGCGGCTTGAGGCCCGCGCCTCCGTAAGGGCTTTCAGGACGCCGGTATGCGCGAGGCCCAGCAAGGCGCCGCCTCCCAGCGCGAGGCCCGGTTTTTCTTTTTTTGAAAACGCGGCAGCCTCAATTCAGTCTCGGCGGGGCGGAAATCCTTTTCCAGTCGCCAAAAGCCGCCTGCCCGCCGCCCCTCCAGGCCCAAAACAAAAACGAGGCCTCGTATTTATAATCCACGGTGCTGAAAAGCAGGGTTTCCGCGTCGGCGTCGAAAACGAGATGCATTTCTATGATGTCGAGAAACCAGGGCAGAGGCGAAAGCGTGTAGCGCACATCGTAGGGTTTGCCGTCCTCGCGCACGCGGGCCGTGCCCACGATGCTGCGCTCCTCGTTCATCGGCAGCCGGAACTCGTACTGCCACAGCGCGGTCGCCCCGGCAAAGACCCGCGTTCCCGGTTTGCGCTCCAGCCTGCCCTGGACATCGGGATCAAAGGGCGTCAGGAAAGACAAAAACTCGCTGCGCCTGGAAGCCTGTTTTTCGAGCCTGCGGGCGCGCTCGGCGGTAAAATCCTCCTCGTCCCGCTTTGCCCAAATGATGGAAACGGCCGCCCTGCCGTCCTCGCCATAGGCCAGGCTCATGCGCCCTGTTTCCCGGTGCGCCACATTCCCGTCGCTTTCAAGCTGGTACTGCTCGTAGGGAAGCTCCCCCGGCGCCATGGTAAAAGACTCCGCGCGGAAAGCGACCGCGGTTTGCCAGATTCCCGCCTCGCCGGAAAAAGGCGTTTCCGCCGTGCCGGGAAAAGCCGCAAACAGCAGAAGGCCGCAGCCCAGAACCCCGGATATAAGAGAATTCATGGCCATACTCTACCGCAAAAGCCGTTCTTCATCAATGCCGGGATGCGGGGCAGGGCATCGGCGTTTACCATCATTGTATAGAATTAAATTGCGCGAAGCGCAAATAGCCCGTGGGGCGCAAGGGGCTGGTCGCAATTTTCTTTAAGGCCGTACAAGCAGGCCGTGGGCGAAGCCCCGCGTTGGTGAAACAGAACGGTCTGCCGCCCATGCGCCAGGGATTGAAGCGGAAATCCTTTTTGCCGCCCGGCGGCAAAAAGATTGCAGCGGAAAGCCCGGTTTTTGGCGCGGGAGCGCCAAAAAGGCGCCAAGATTCCGAATCGGAGTGAAATTATAATTTGAAATCGGAATTGCCGGGATGCCGGGATTTCCGCTTGACATTATTCGAGAGAGTTTTTACTGTATGAGTATGTCTTTATTGAAATATTTGACCCTTGATACGGTTACGGCTGATCTTCAGGGCACGGCCAAACAGGAAATTATTGAAAACCTTTTGGACATACTGATGAAGACGGGGAAGGTGAAGAACCGCGAGGCCGCCCTTGCCGCCGTCCTTGATCGGGAAAAGAAAATGTCCACGGGGATGGAAAACGGCATTGCCATTCCGCACGGAAAAACCGACGCGGTGGATGAACTTGTGGCGGCGGTGGGGATTATGAAGAACGCCGTGGATTTCGATGCGCTGGACAAAGAGCCTTCGCGGATTTTTATTATGACGCTTTCTTCCAGCCAGCGGACGGGGCCGCACATCCAGTTCCTTAAGGAAATCAGCGAGCTTCTGCGCAGCGAGGATATGCGCCGTAAACTTCTTGCGGCCCGGGATCCCCGCGGGATTCTTCAGGTTTTGGCCGACAACCTGTAATCATGCCGGGCGTTTTTGCGCGCGTGCTTTGCCGGGGGTTTCGGGAGAAAGCATGACAAAGATTCTTCATCCAGCCCGGTTCTCCAAAACGGTTCTTGTTCCCGCCTCCAAGTCGCATACAATCCGCGCCCTTCTTATTGCTTCCTTTGCGGCAGGGACAAGCCGCATCCTGAATCCCCTTGATTCGCAGGACGCCGCTTCCTGCATCGGGGCCTGCCGTCTTTTTGGCGCCGGGATCGCGGAGGGGAAGACCTCTGGCGGCGAGCGGATATTGATTGTGGAGGGCAATGCGGGCCGCCCCGCGCGGCCTCCGGTTCCCGTCGATGTGGGGAACTCGGGCACGACCCTCTACTTCGGGGCGGCTTTGGCGGCGCTTGCGGGGGAGGAGACCAGCTTTACCGGCGACAGCCAGATTTGCTGCCGGCCTGCGGGAAACCTTTTGCGCAGCCTTGAAGACCTTGGGGCGAGGGTCCGCTGCGAGGCCGGGGGCAGGGCGCCCTTTGCCGTGGCCGGGCCTCTTCGCGGGGGCAAAACCAGCATCGAATGCCCCACGAGCCAGTACCTTTCCGCCCTGCTGCTTGCCGCGCCGCTTGCCCCATCGCCGGGGGGCGAAACCCTTACCGAAATCGATGTGCCGCTTCTGTACGAGGAGCCTTATGTGGAGATGACCCTGCGCTGGCTTGACGGCCAGGGGATACGCATGGAACGGCAGGGCCTGCGGCATTTTGTGGTTCCGGGGGGGCAGGGCTACCGCGCCTTTGAGAA
The DNA here is from genome assembly GCA_031270615.1 of Spirochaetia bacterium. GTDB lineage: Bacteria > Spirochaetota > Spirochaetia > DTKZ01 > DTKZ01 > JAISAF01. Next base: position 930 of record JAISXE010000218.1, on the reverse strand, counting down.
GGCCGTTCCGGGGGATTTTTCTTCGGCGACGTTTTTTTTCTGCGCGGCTGCGGCCACCGGCGGCCCGGTTACCCTGCGCGGCCTTGACATGGGCGACGCCCAGGGCGACAAGGCCGTTGTGTCCATTCTGAAATCGATGGGCTGCACGGTCAAAACCGCGGGCCTGAATATCACTTTGACGGGCGCGCCCTTAAAAGGCCGGGACATAGACATGAACGCCATTCCCGACTCGCTTCCCGCGCTGGCGGTAACGGCCTGCTTTGCCGAGGGCAGGACGCGCCTTCTGAACGCGCCCCAGGCCCGTTTGAAAGAGACCGACCGCATAGCCGTGATGGCGCGGGAGCTGTCCAAAATGGGCGCGCGCATAAAGGAACTGCCCGACGGGCTTGAAATCGAAGGCGGCGCGGGCCTGCGCGGCTGCCGCGTGGACGGGCACTGCGACCACCGGGTGGTTATGGCCCTTGCCGTGGCTGCCCTGGGCGCGCGCGGCGACACCGAGATCGAAAGCGCCGAGGCCGCCTCGGTGACGTTTCCGGGTTTTTTCGATTTGCTGGAGGCATAGCGCGTTCCAAGATTAACCACGGACAAAAGATGGGGAATGAGGAGTTAGGAATTAGGAATTAAGAATTTGGGCGCCTTTTGGCGCTCCGCGCCAAAATCGGGCTTTCCGCTTCAATCTTTTTTGCGGCCCTGGGCCGCAAAAAAGGATGTCCGCGACACTCCCTGGCGCATGGGCCAGCAGTATTTTTGTCTCCGCGCAGCGGATACAAAAATACGACCAGCCGGGATGCATGGGCGGCAGACCGTTTTGCCTTCCCACCACGGGGCTTTCAGCCCACGGCAGTTTTTGCCGGGGCTACGCCCCGGCAAAAACCACTGACGGCTTCAAGCACGGAAATTGCGAGATTTGCGGCCGGCGGGCGGCCCCTG
>JAISXE010000199.1 GCA_031270615.1 Spirochaetia bacterium | reverse complement strand
AAAGGCAAAATGTGCAACAAAAATCATAAAAAAAATCATAAAAAACAGCGGTTTTTACAACAAGACAGCAAGAAACAATTCCGGCGCGGGCGCATATTACGGAAATTCCGGGTACATGGAGGCTTTTCCAAAACTTCAGCTTTGGGAAAGCAACCTTAGATTTAGGGGGAAAAAGCGGGATTTTCGCCGCTTTTTCCAAAGCTTTTTTCAAAACCAACCGGGTTTTGGGAAAAGCTCCATGGGCAGGATTTTGGCATCCCGTCAGGTGTTCCCGCGGTAAACCGCGGGCCATACCCCCATAAAGTTTTTAAAGGCGTTGCAAAAGCTTCCCTCGCTGGAAAAACCGCAGGCATGGGCAATTTCCTTAATAGGCAAAGAAGAACGCCTCAACAGATGATTGGCGGTGCTTATCCGGGCCATCAGCACATAGCGGTGGGGAGTATAACCTGTTTTTTCTTATTTGAGCCTGTTCCAAAACTTCAGTTTTGTGAACAGCTTCCTTAGATTTAATGGTAATATTTTTCGGTGATTCAATTCTGGCCCTTGCCCTCTTTCTGTTTATTCTATAGAATAACGCGAAGTGTCTGTTCATAAAGCAACCGGCTTTATGAACAGGCACTAATTGTTTAATTCATTGGGCTGCTCCATCGAAGCTCCGGTTCGCCTTCAGTTTTTGGAACAAGCCCTGCTGTTAATATCCAAAAAAAATTCCGTTTGGAAGAGCAAGGTATCGAATACGGTAGTAAATCAGGCGCGGTTTCGTAGGGTGATGTGCGTGCAAAACTGGATGTATTGGTTTAGGGACAAATATTTTTCGGATGAGTTGGGCGCGGATGAAAAATTCACCAACTGTGTCTATATCACCTGTTGTTTGTCCGCCCTGGGGGCTGCGGTTACGCGGGCCATCATGGGTACCGGTACAATCCTTGTTATGCTTATTCTTGGCATGTGCGTTATGGCCTCTGTTCTTTTCTATGTGTATAACAAGCGGAAAATGTTTGTGTTTGCCAGGCTCGCCACCTGCATTGCCATTTCCAATGTCATGATGCCGGTGGCTTATTTTTTTATGGGAGGGTTAAACAGCGGCATAGCCGCCTATTTCACCCTGGCGCTGGTACTGATTTTCCTGCTTTTGAAAGGAAAGATCCGTATCTGGATGGGTATTTCCAATGTGTTCATTGTTACCGGGATCATGCTGCTTGACTATTTTGGGATTATAGTCCCCCAGGATGTGTTCAAAGGCAACCGGCTGTTCATGGTTATCGACCATGTTCAATGTTTTGCCGTCTGCGGTGTATGCATCGGGTTTATCGTGCACTATCAAAACTATCTGCTTAATAAAGAAAATGAACGGGTAAAAGTCATCTCAAGCGATTTGGAAATAGCAAAGGATGAGGCTTTACGGCAGGCCGCGGCGAAAACGATGTTCCTGTCCAATATGAGTCACGAGATGCGTACACCCATGAACGCCATTATCGGTATGTCGCTGATTGGCAAATCCGCGCCTGATTTGCCCCGGAAGGATTACGCTTTGGAAAGAATAAACAATGCGTCTTCTTATCTGCTCGCCATTATCAACGACATCCTTGACATGGCAAAAATTGACGCGGAAAAGACAGAACTGGCGCCGGTGAATTTTACGCTTGAAAAGGCAATGCGGAAAATTGATGACCTAATCCGCCCCCGAATGGAAGAAAAAAAACAGAACTTCTCCATCAGCCTGGATCCGGCGATTTGCGGCGTCCTTTACGCGGATGAGCAGCGTCTGGCGCAGGTCATCATGAATCTGCTGTCAAATGCGGTAAAATTTACCCCTGAAGGCGGCAATGTTGGCCTGGATGTCCGGCTTATAGAGAAAAATAACGGCGCATACCTGATACGATTTACGGTAACCGATACCGGCATCGGCATCAGTCAGGAACAGCGGCTGAACCTGTTCAAACCTTTTGTGCAGGCGGAAAAAGGCGCAAACCGGGTTTATGGCGGTATCGGCCTTGGCCTTTCCATATCCAGGCGTCTTGTGGAGCTTATGGGCGGTAAGATTGAGGTTGAATCGGAACCTGGCAAGGGTTCCGCTTTTTCCTTTTCGCTGTGTATACCGTATGATTCCCCGGAGACATCTGACGGAGAGGCGCCGGAAGTTCAGGAGACAATTGAAGGCATTTTCAAAGACCGCCGCATCCTTCTTGCCGAGGATATTGATATTAACCGCGAAATAGTCCTGGCGCTTTTGGAACCTACCGGGATTGTTATCGACTGCGCGGAAAACGGGGAGGAGGCTGTCTGCATGTTCAGCAGGCAGCGGGGAATTTATGACGCTGTTCTTATGGACATACAGATGCCGGTTATGGACGGCGTGGAGGCTTCCCGCGGTATCCGCGCCCTCCCGCTGCCGGAAGCCGCCAGGGTTCCTATTATTGCCATGACTGCCAATGTATTTAAGGACGATATTGAGAAATACCTTTCCGCGGGCATGAACGGCCATATAGGCAAGCCAATAGATACAGGCGAACTCATCGCAAAGTTAAAGGAGTTTCTTTAGTGTTGCCGGGCGCCTCTCCTAAGGAAACGCGATTGGCGTCAAGTTAATCAGCGTTGGCCTGTGTCCCGCCATTTTTCGCAGCGGCCGCCTATGCGGCCCGCGACTATGCCGTTTTTCAGTAATTCGATTATTTCACACTGATTTGAACAGCCGGAACACATAAAACCCCGGCTGTGTATTTCCTGCGCGGCTATTTCGCCGCCAAGAAACAGCGTCCGCTCAGGCGCGTTTTGCAGAACCAGCATTGCCGCGCCATACGCGCCCATAACCATGTTATTGGGAGGAACGGCAACGGGAAAGCCCAAAACCGTTTCAAATGCCCGCTTTATTGCCGGATTCGCGCTTACGCCGCCCTGAAACAAAAACGGCGGACGCAAATCTTTACCCCGGCAGACATTACCCACAAAATTACGGGCCAGGGCGAGACAGAGCCCCATCACAATATCCTTCTGCGGAAAACCAATCTGCTGTTTGTGGATCATATCGGACTCGGCAAATACCGTGCAGCGTCCGGCAATAGCTGTCGGGTTTTCCGACATGAGCGCGATTTCCCCGAATTTTTCGATGGAAAGCCCCAAACGGCGCGATTGGGAATCCAGGAAACTCCCCGTCCCCGCCGCGCATACCAGGTTCATCGCGAAATCCACGACAACCCCGTCCCGGATAATCGTAACCTTGCTGTCCTGCCCGCCTATTTCAATCACCGTCCGCACATCCGGCATAACATGGATCGCCGCCGCGGCGTGGGCGGAAATTTCATTCTTGATTAAATCCGCGCCCAAAAGGATGCCCGCAAGTTCACGGCCTGAACCTGTGGTACAAACACCGGCAATTTCGTATTCATCCCCGCGCGGCAAAAAGGCGGATAATTCCGACAAACCCTGCTGAATTGCCTGTATCGGATCACCGGAGCCGCGGAGATAGGACTTGAAGAGCAAGTCTTTTTCGCTGTTTATCAACGCGAAATTAACGCTGATTGACCCCACATCGACGCCAAGATAGGCCTTTTTCACGCGGAACGCCCCCGCTTTTTTGAATCATTGAGCATATCGACAAAAGCCTCAATGCGCGTCGAAAGGCCGGCCCCGGCGCTGTGTTCATCAAAGGTCAGTTCCAGAACCGGAATGTGCTTCTCCCGTGAGATTTGCGCCAGAATTGGGCGGACACTCACTTCCGGCATACAGCCCGCCGGCAAAAGATGAACCATGCCGGCAAAGCCGCCTTCCGCGCAGCGCAGCGTATGCGCGACAGAATCCAGCGCGTGCCCCCCCACGGGATTCGCCAGATACGGACGGGCGATTTTTGCCAGCTCTTTTCGGGTAAACGCCCGCTGCCCCGCAGTTCCCCAGCCAAAGATATTCCCCAGCTCCGCCCCCAGCAAAAAGAAATTCCGCACCTCCACCCCAAGCTCCCCTAACATAACCTCGACATTCTGATTCAGGGTACGGTCGCGGAGCAGGGAGATTTCGCCTATAAGGCCGACCTTTACGGGCTGTATGCCGCCGGTATTTTTTCGCGGGATTTTTTCGTACAAACCGGTATATGTTGCTTTAAGCGCTTTTACGGCGCGAATCGTATTGGCGGCGGCAAGACCGGCAAAACAGTCTTCGGTAAGTTTTGTTACATCGCCCCGGCAGGCTTCCAGCGGACGCGCCTTCCACGCGGCAATTTCGATTATGTCGATAATCCTTATTTTTTCCAGGGCAAGAAAGACCGCGTGAATAAAGGGAAAAAGCGGCGGATTAAAATAACGGATAACCGGGGGCTTAATGCCGTCAAACCCCAGGCCCCAGACTTTTATGCCGCGCCCCATATCCCGCAGGATATTTTCTATAAGCATCCGGTAATAGCTGAGCCGGCAGGTTCCCAGGCTGTTCACCATGAGCGCGTGGCCGCACCCCGCGTCATCAGCCTCGATAAAGTGCCCCAGATGCGCCTTAAAGGGAAGGCAGAGCGATTCCGGCGCCGCCGCTATTCCCAGCCGCAGCGCGCTTGCCTGAGTTTTGGTCGAACTCCAGGGCTCAATCCCCAGGGAACGCACGGCGGAATCAAGCGCGATGGTGTAATTCCCCAGATTGGGTATCGCCAGCCTTTCCTTTACACGCATTGCCGCGCCTTCCGCCATTCCAAAGAATCAACAAAGGCTTCGATGCGGGTATCAATTCCCGCCGCCGCCGTATGTTCGTCAATCAACAATTCCAGAAACGGAATTGACTTCCGCCCGCATACCTCACGAAACAGGGCGCCCATCACCGAATCGGGGCCGCAGTTAAAAACGCTAACCCAGATGACGCCCGCATAGCGCGGCGCGTCCAGGGTTTGCAGCTTCCGCCGCATTTTACTTGCGAAACACCAGCGTACCGGCGTAGGCATCTCAAACGAAAACATACCGCCAAAAGGCGAAAAGCCCCCTTTAAAAGGCTCGGGCGGGCAGTGAAAGCTCATGATTTCCAGCGGACGAGAGGCGGCGGACGGCTCCGGTTTTATGTTAAGCGAAGACAGTTTTTTGAGGACAGGCTCCATGATTAAAGGCTCGCCCAGCGTATAACTATGCCCCAGCAGCAGAAAACGGCCGCGCCCGGACAGCGCCCTGTTCCGCTCGTCCTGCCGCCCGAACGCCGCCTTCATCGCTTCAGAGGCCTTTTCCCAGGCACACCGGGAGCGGGCTTTACCGGCGCCCAATTCGGCGGCAAAGCGCAGCGCCGTCTTTTTTAAAGGCTCTTTTGTTTCGTTAATATCCATGCTCAAGACCGCCATCCCGCGTACCCCCGCGGCCCGCGTCATGGCCAAAAGCACGGAACGGCCGGCATCGGGAACCGCGCCGAATTTCGCGCAGCAGAGATAGTTCTTTGTCATCGAGAGAATACGCGGGACAAATACCGCGTCAGCCTTTCCCGCAAGCGCGAAAAGATGCGCGTCAAATATTTTGTGGGACAAACAATGTTCGGTTTCGGAAAAAGCCTGGGAAGCCCGCAGCATATCCCTTGAGGTTTTGCCGGAATCGGCAACCTCAAAGCCCAATTCATGGAAAAACGTTTCAAAAAAAGCCGGATACAGATAGTATGAAAACCCCCGTGGAACGCCGATTTTCTTCCACCCGCTTTTCACAAGGCGCGCTCCCGGGCAAAAGCTACATAAAACAAACCCATATAATTTTATGCGTCATATATGTGCGCGTTGTCAATAATGTTAAGAACGGCAATTTCAAATGTGAATGAAACAATGGCCTGGACAGAACATCTGAAAGCGGCCACGCTTGCCCCTTCGGGGCTTCGGTCAAGTGTCCGCTTTCAGATGACCTGTCCAGGCCTTTCGTCTCTTTCTCCATTTGGAATTACCGTTCACA
>JAISXE010000127.1 GCA_031270615.1 Spirochaetia bacterium | reverse complement strand
GGGCTTTGCGGGGCTGCGCTATCGCTCCGGCCCTGCGGGCGCGCTTTCAGCGCCCCCTCCAATCCCTGGCGCATGGGCGGGCACAGAGTGGCAGTAATTCCAAATCCAAACCACTGACCTCACTGACGGGACGGACAAGATGCTGAAGAAAGTGGAAAGCGAAAAAATGTGGTCGGTGGTGGTTCTTTGCCGGATACTAACGCCTCTCCACCAGGTACAGGTACTCCGTGGTGTGGATGTCCCTGGCTTTCAGGTTGCGGCTGCCCCGGAAGGCGTTGTAGCGCGTTTGCAGGACGCTGACTTTCCCGGTTTTCCGCAGCAGGGCGAGCATTTCCTCCCTTGGGATGAAGCCTTCGGAGTTGAAGGAGATCAAAAGGAATTTCGCTTTCAGCTTCTGGACGAGGGCCGCGAAGGCGTCGCGGGCGTGGACGCGGCTGTTGTAGGCGGAGCGGTTCCAGTCCTGCGGTATGCCGGAGACGGGGCTTAGGGACCGGGGTTCCCTGTATTCGGCGATGAGGTTGAGCATGAAGTAGTTGGACCCGTAGGGGTGCTGGTTGTAGGGAGGGTCCAGGTAGGCGAGGTCAACCTCCGGCGCCTTCTCCGCGGCGAGGGCCGCGTCCTCCTGGAAAATCCGCACGGGACAGGAAAAGCTGCTGAACACGGGGAAGGGCAGGGTGATGTTCCCCAGGATGCGGGAAAGGGCGTCCGCCTTTGTGCCGCCGAAACGCCCTGTGCCTGAGTCCTGGCATTTGTAAAAGCCCTTGAAGACGCCGGAGGTGTTCGCGTGTATGGAGGCCTCCGAAAGAAGCGGGGCGAGGAAGAAGGGGATGTCCTGGGGCTGCAGTTTGCCGATGAGCTTTCGCGCGGTGTCGATGTAGCGGGCGTTCCGCGCGGTGTAAAAGACCCGCTCCCCGGGCCTGATGTCGTTGTCGTCGCGGGGGGCGTAGAGCCTGCTGAGGATGCCTTTGCGCAGGGGTTTTTCGTTCAAGGCGGCAAGAAGCCCCGCGTGGGTTTCCGCCAGGGCGCGCAGGAATTTCCTGTCCGCGTTGTGGAGGTAGCAGCGGCTGATGATCGTGGCGTACAGTTCGCAGTCGTTTGCCACCAGGAGGCTTGAGTATTTCCTGAAAAAACGGGACACGATTCCCGAACCGGAAAACACGTCGAAAAGCGCAAGCCGCGTCTTTCCCAGGCGCCTGCGCGCTTCCTCAAGGCCCCGGCCTATGAAGGGAAGGAGCGCCCGCTTGTTCCCCAGGTAGGTGATGAGCTGCCGGTTCAGGTAAGCGGGGTTTTCCTCCCCGGCGCTACCTGTGTCGTCAAAGGCCCTCTGCGGTTTCTGCCCTTTTGCGGAATGCATCCTTTTTCCCCCAAACCATTGTACACCGCCGCCTCCGTTTTTGTCACGCCGCGGCCGGCCCCTGGCCGCAATTCCGATTTCAAAACGAAAATCACAAGAAATGCGGTTTTTACGCGAGCCTGTTCCAAAACCCAGTTATAATTTCACTCCGATTCGGAATTTTGGCGCATTTGCGGCGCAGAACGCCGCAAACCGGGCTTTCCGCTCCAATCTTTTGGCTAAAGCCAAAAGGATTTCCGCTACAATCCCTTGCGCCCCACGGGCTTTCGCGGCGTTGAAAAAAAACTCAACCGAGAATAAAAGCGGAAATCGCGGCGGCCTTTTTTTCCTGCGGCAACAAGGAGCGGACCCCGCCTGCGGACGTGCGGGAACAATCCGCGAAGATGGCGTTGACCCGAAAAAGCGCCAGGCACCTTTTTGTTCGAAATACATAGCTGTGGTTATCTTAACATCATATACGCCTTGGGCCGCGCCAGGGATTGGAGGGGGCGCGAAGCGCGCCCGCAGGGCCGGAGCGATAGCGCAGCCCCGCAAAGCCCGGCCCCGGCGCGAAGCGCCGGGGAGGCGCCCAAATTCTTATTTGTCACTTCTAAACTTATTCCTTGCACGGCGGGGCTGATTTCTGTATCTTAGGTGGTATGGTGAATCGGTTTCCTGGTCTGCTTGACCGCTTTGTTTTGTATGCGTCGATAGGCACGCAGTCAGACCGCTCGCTGGCGGCGCGGCGGACGCCTTCCACGGACTGCCAGTGGGAGCTTATCCGGCTTCTGGAGCGGGAGTGCGGGGAGCTGGGGCTTGAGGCCGCGGTGGACGGGCGGGGTTTTCTTGTGGCGCGGCTTGGCTCGAATCTGCCGGAGGGCAGGGTGCCTTGTATTGCCTTCATGGCCCATGTGGATACGGCTTCGGATGTGCCGGGCGGCGTGGTGCGGCCTTTGGTGCATAAGAACTATGGCGGCGGGAGGATTGCGCTTGACGGCGTGGGGATTGACCCTGCGGAAAACCCTTCGCTGCTGCGCTACCTGGGGGATACGATTGTCAGCTCAGACGGGACGAGCCTCCTCGGGGCCGACGACAAGGCGGGGATCGCCGCCATCATGAGCGCGGCGGCTTACCTTTTGGCGCATCCTGAGGTTCCGCACGGGGAGCTTGAGTTTATTTTTACTCCTGATGAGGAAACGGGCATGGGCATGGACCATTTTCCGCTGGAGAGGATCCGCTGCGCCGCGGCTTATACCCTGGACGGGGACGGGGAGGGGACGGTCGAGTCGGAATGTTTCAACGCCTGGAAGGTGGAGGCGCGTTTTTTGGGGAGGGCGATCCACATCGGCCACGCGCGGGGCAAGCTGGCTAACGCCGTGGCTATGGCGGCGCGTTTTGTGGATATGCTGCCTTCGGCCGAAAGCCCGGAGGCAACGGACGGGGGTTTCGGCTATTACTGCGCGATGGACATAAAAGGTACCCTGGAGGAGGCTGTCGTGGAGGTTTTTTTGCGCGATTTCAGCGAGGAGGAGATTTCCCGGCGCAGGGAGACTCTGAGGGTGTTTGCGTGCGCGGTGGAGAGGGCTTTCCCCGGCGGCAGGGTGCTGCTGAGGGAGGAGGAGCAGTACCGCAACATGAAGGGCGCTTTCCAAAAAGACCCGAGGATTTTGGCTTACCTTGACCGGGCGGTGCGGGAGACGGGCATCGAGCCAGTGCATAAGAGCATCCGGGGCGGGACCGACGGCGCGCGGCTTTCCGGGATGGGGATTCCCACGCCGAACATTTTCATGGGCGGGGAGAACTTCCATTCCCGCACGGAATGGGTGAGCCTGTCGGCAATGGCCCGCGCCGCGCAGACGGTGGTAAACCTTGCGCGCATCTGGGCGGGGGGATGAACGCGGACGACACGGATAATTCGACAGCCTCGTTATGTGCAGTTTGCCCGTACTCTTTTTTAATTTAGTATTACTATTTTGGATATACCTTTTCTGTTCTGTTTTTTAAAATATTTGACTTTCCTATTATTTTTTTTACTATTTCCCCATCATATTCTATTAAATATTCATAATCTATTATTGTTTTTATTTCGTCATCTTCCGTTATGAATCCTTTACGAATAATCTTATGTATTAATTTGTTTTCATATTCATAAGTTTCATTGACAAATGTATACTCTTCATCATCAATTTCCCAAGACAGTGTATTTATTGGATTTTTGTCTTTATCATAATTTATTATATAAACTT
>JAISXE010000102.1 GCA_031270615.1 Spirochaetia bacterium | reverse complement strand
CGTGGGGCGCCAGGGATTGCAGCGGAAATCCCGCAAGCCCCGCAGGGGCTGAGGAATTGCAGCGGAAAGCCCGGTTTTTGGCGCGGGAGCGCCAAAAAGGCGCACATCTTTTTCTTAACTGGTTGACAGTGCAGATAGGAGAGAAAGCTATGGTGCACAACAGACTCAAAGAAATTTTTGCCCGCGGCGGGGCGGCCCTGGGCACGTTCGTGAACTGGGATGTTCCCGATGTGGTGGAAATAATGGCCATCGCGGGTTTCGATTTTGTCGTCCTTGACAACGAGCACGGGCCTTTGACCCACGCGAGTTCCCAGGATCTGATCCGCGCCGCGGAGCTGCGGGGGATTACCCCCATCGTTCGGGTCCCCAACGCCTTTGAAAGCACGATCCTCCATGTCCTGGACGTGGGCGCCCACGGCATACAGGTTCCCCAGGTGAACGACGCCGAAACGGCCAGGGCCATTGTGGGCCGCGCGAAATACAAGCCCGAGGGTTTGCGGGGGGTCGCCTTTCCCCGCAGCTCCGATTTCGGCTTGGCGGACATTTCAACATACTTTGCGCATGAGAACGCGCAGGTGATGGTCGTGTGCCACTGCGAGAATACCGCCTGCCTTGAAAACCTGGACGCCATTTGCCAGGTGCCGGGAATCGATGTCATCTTTCTTGGCCCCTACGACATGTCCCAGTCGATGGGCATAACCGGGCAGGTGGGGCACCCGCGCATCCAGGAGGCCGCGCGGAAGGTCGCCGACACCGCGAAGAAATACGGCAAGGCGGCGGGGATATTCGCCGGATCGGGGGAGGCCGCGCGGGAATTCGCGCAGCAGGGCTTCCAGTATGTTACCGTGGGCACGGACGCGCTCTTCCTCGGCGCAAAATGCAAACAGGTCGTGGAAGCCTTTAAAAAATAGATACTCGCATGACCCGGCGGATAACTGTTCCCGGCGTTTTGGCCGAAGCGGTCAGAAAATTTCCCGGCAAGCCCTGGCTCGGGCGGAAGACGGATTCGGGCTGGGGCTTTCTGTCCTTTCAGGAGGCAGGCGAGCAGGCCCGGTTTTTCGCGGCCTGGCTTGTCCGGCGGGGCATCGCGAAGGGGGACAGGGTTGCCCTGGTTTCGGAGGCCTGCCCCGAATGGATGATCGCGCAGCTTGGGATTATTCTTGCCGGGGCCGCCGCCGTGCCGTTTTCGACGCGGCTCCTGCCGGCGGAGCTGCGCCTGCGCCTTGACCACGCCGAACCCCGGCTTGTTCTTGTTTCCCCCTCCCAGTTTGAAAAAACAGCCGCCCTCGCCGGCAGCCTGGCCTCGCCGGTTTGCCTTGTGTGTCTTGACGCTTTGGAACACGGGGCGCCCGAAAGCCCCGTTCCCGGCAGCCTCCTTTTTTCCGATTGCTGCGCGGCCGGGAAACAGGATTTCCCCCCGGAAGAACTGTCCCGCACCCAGGCGCTCCTATCCGGGGATGATGAGGCCCTCATCTCCTACACGCCGGGCACGGAAGGGCCGACGAAGGCCGTCAGGATGAGCCACGCGAACTACCTTGCCCTGGACGGGGAAGCGGCCCGGATCTTTGATATGCCCCGGATGCTGCGCACCATGATTGCCCTGCCGGAAAACTACTGCTGCCTCCACGCTGCGGGGATTTCTTTTTCGCTTCTGCGCGGCATTCCCCTGTTTTTTTCCGATGATCCCGAATCCCTGCCGCGCAGCCGCCCCCTGCCCCTGAAGCTGCACTACCCCAACCCGGTTTTCTTTATCGCGGAGACCTGGGTCGTTGAAAAACTCAGGAAAAAAATTGTCCGCGCCGTGGAAAAACGCGGCAGGCTTATGAAGGCGCTTTTCAATCTGGGAATCAGGGCCGGCACGGCCTACCACGGCGACGGTTTCAACAAAACGCCCTTTCCGGTCCGGCTCAAGGCATGGGCCGCGTATTATTTGGCAAACCGTTTCGTGTTCGCCATTATCAGAAGGTCTTTCGGCTGCCGCCTGCGGCTTTTTGTCGGCGGCACGGGCAGCGTTTCATACCGGGACCAGGCCTTCTTCCACGCGATGGGCATCCCGGTTTTCCAGGTCTATGTCCTGACGGAAGCGGTTCCCGCGGTTTCAGCCAACGTGCCGAGCGCCCACAAGTTCGGCAGCTCGGGAAGGCCCTTCCCCGGGGTGGCCTGCCGTGTCCTGAACTCGGGCGGCTATCCTTCCGGAATCGGCGAGGCGGGGGAAATCTGCGTGCAGGGCCGGCTTGTGATGAAAGGCTATTTCAAAAACGAGGAGGCCGAACAGAACGCCATACGCGACGGCTGGCTGTATACCGGCGACATGGGCTATGTGGACGAGGACGGCTTTCTCTTTGTCACGGGCCGCAAGAGCAACCTTCTTGTTCCCCAAAGCGGGGACAGGTTTTCCCCCGAAATTATCGAAGAGGCGATCATGTCCTGTTCCCCCCTGTTCCGCCAGACGCTCGTGTACAACAACAGGAACAGATACTGCTGCGCCCTTGCCGTGCTTGACGAAGCCCAGCTCGCGGCGCTGGTGGGGAAAAGCGGCCAGGGCAGCCGGGGGGAAATCCTTGACGCGGTAATCGACGCTTTTTACGCCTTTACGCGCAGCCCCCAGTGGCAGAAAAAAATTCCCGTTTCGTGGAAACCTCTTACCTTCCGCATCCTTGAAGAAGCCTTCTGCGAGCAGAAGGGGACGCTCAACTCGGCGAAAAAAATGGTGCGGGAACGGATAATCAGGTCCTGCCAGCAGATTCTGGAGAATATGTACACGGCGGACGAAGACACCCCCTTCAACGACGCGAACCTTGAAGCCGTGTGGCGGCTCACTCAAAAAATTCTCGGTGTAAAAGTTTGACCGCCTCGTCGCAGTGCTCCGCCGACAGCGCGAGGGAAAGGTTTATCTTTGAGGCCCCGAGGGAGATCATCTTCACGGGGATCCCGCCCAAGGCCGAAAACACCCTGATAAAGAATTTTTTTTCTTCCCAGAGGTCTTTTCCCACAAGGCAGAGAATGGCCTGGTTTTTTGACACCTCCACGCTTGAGAACTCCTGCAGGTCCTTGAGCAGCTCCTTCAGCGGCGCCTGCCCCTCCACCGTCATGGAAACGGACACCTCGGAAGTCGCGATAAGGTCAACGGGCGTCCTGTGTTTCTCAAACACGGCAAACATCCTGCTTAAAAAGCCGTAGGCGTTCAGCATGCGCGAAGAAACCACGTTGATAAGCGTGATGTTTTTCTTGAAGGCGATTGCCCGCGGCCCTTTGTTCTGCGAAACGGGGACAAGCTCGGTTCCCGGATTCTCCGGAGCGCCGGTGTTCTTTACCCACACGGGAATGCCCTTTTCCACAGCCGGCTGAATCGAGGCGGGATGCATGACCTTTGCGCCGAAGTAGGCAAGCTCCGCCGCGCCCGCGTAACTCATCCTGGGGATTGTCGCGGCGTTCGGTATGAGCCTCGGGTCGGTGGTAAGAATGCCGTTTACATCCGTCCAGATTTCAACAGCCTCCGCGTCCAGCACCGCGCCGATGATCGTCGCGCTCAGGTCGGAGCCGCCCCTGCCCAGGGTCGTGGTGACTCCTTCAGCCGTGGAACCGATAAAACCCTGGCACACGAGGATTTTTCCCGGCGCGGGTTTGAGTTTCCGTTTCGCGAGTTTGGCTATCGCCTTCATGTCCGGCGCGGCGGCGGAAAAGTTGCCGTCCGTGCGCATAAAAAGGCGGGAATCGACAAAATCCGCCTCCCAGCCCCTTTCCCGCGCCCGGGCCGCGATGAGGGTCGTGGAAAGAAGCTCCCCGAAGGCCAGGACCGCGTCCCGGGACCTCGGCGAGCATTCGCGCAGGAGGGCAAGCCCCTTCACCAGGGAAAGAAGGGCCTTTTCCATCGCCTCGATTTTCAGGCACGCGCCTTCCAGGTTTTTGCCGCCCAGGAAGGCCCCGGCAACATCGCGGTGCCGCCCGACAAGCTCCGCGCAGAGCCTGGCCGCGCCCCCCGCGTCGCCCCCCTCCGCAGCCGCCGTTATTTTTACCAGCGAGTCCGTCACCTTTGCCATTGCGGAGGACACAAGAACCGGCGCCCTGTCTATCCGCGACGCGCAGATATCAAGGGCGCGGTCTATCATATCCGGCCCCTGGACGGAAGTCCCGCCGAATTTCAATACAATCATCGCATGCCGTCCGGCCCTAAAACGGAAGCCCTTTCGGCAGCGCCGGCAGCTTCTTCTCCAGTTCCTTCAGCGCGCCGCCCGCCTTTTCCCGCGCCAAAACCCGCGCCCGGTCTTCAAGCTCCTGCTTTTTGCCATCCAGCAGCTTCCGGTACGCCTCCACGTCCGTCAGGTTGTCCCCCACCTGTTTGTGCAGCTCGCCCATCGCCTTTTGCAGGGCCTCGTTTTCCGCGATATGGGCGTTCAGCCTCTTTTTCAGCTCCTCCTCGATCTGCGCGCGGTATACGGATTCCTGGCTCTTTATATAGTGCACGAACCCCTCGCGCAGCGATTTATCGAGGGACGAAGAAATCTTTATATCCATTTTTTTGTCCGCCGAGACGGAATAGCCGACATCAAGGTCGACGGCCCGCACGGAGGATAAAACCGAGTACGTCATATCGGAAACCCTGTCGCGCTTCCCCTCGCGCTCCAGTTTCGGCTTGGCAATGACGCCCGCGACTTCGCAGCCCATGCCGCCGGCCCGCATGATCCGCATGGAGGCTTTTGCCTCCAGGGGCCCCTCGATGGATTTAATCGTCAGGACGGGGGACGGCAGCCATACCTTTATGGGAATACCTTTGGCCGACAGCCGCATATCGGCGTCCGTTTTCGCGTCCCTCCTCATATCGATGCTGCCGCCAAGCTCAAAGACCTTTCCCGGAAGGGACACCGACACATCGAAGGCCGTCGGTTTCCCCACAAGATCCGGCGCGCCCGTGATATCCGTGACCCTGCCCGCGACTTTCTGCTCTTTGTTGCCTTCGGTGTTGAAAGCGATATTCTTGATCCACAGTTTGGGCTGGTTGTCCGTAACGGGAAAGGCTATGGTCCTGCCGAGGCGCTCGGGGGCCTTCTCTTCGGCCTTTTCTTTGGCATCGCTTTTGGGAAGGCTGCGGGCTATTTCAATGGCGCGCAGCCCGTAGCCGTACCACCCGCCCAGATGTTCGCGGGCGAAATCGTTAAACAGCCCCGACGCTATTGACATAAGGCCGCCCGAACCGAGGTTTACCAGCGAGGCGGCGAAAGCATAGTCCTTTTGGACCGCCCTTTGCACTTCCGTCTTCGCGGAGGCCGCGGTTTTCATCGTCGCCTCGAAATCCCTTTTCAGGCTTTCCGCCGAGGACTTCGCCCCCCGCAGCGACTGTGCCGCCGCGTCTATTTTTGTCACGAAAGCCAGAATCTCCTCCGGCGTTTTGAGCGACTGGGCATTGACCCCCCGGAATTCCTCGGCCTGCGCCTTTAAGGACGCGGCCTCTTTGCGCGCCTCGGCTATCCTCCCCTTCCAGGCTTCCGTCTGGGCCTGGAGTTCTTCCTTGACGCGCAAAGCCGTTTTCGGCGTCGCGAGCTTGTCAAGCTGGCTTTCCAGAACCGCCTTGGGATCAAAGGACGACAGGGAAGCCATAACGGAGCCAGCCAGCTCGGAAGCAAAACCCCCGCCCGAGGACTCCTCCTCCTTTTTCCTCTCGTGGGGGATCTCCCCGGAAACCGTCCTGTCCGTATTCCACCTGACATCGCGCACCTCAAGGTCTTCCACCACGAAACGCGCCTTCAGGAGGTTCCACAGGGAAAAATCCGCCTCGCTGTAACCCAGCTCAAAAAGGTTTTTCATCGGCCGGTCGCGGTTCGCCACCTCAAGGTGGTTCCACGAAAGCTTTATGTCAAAAAGATCAAAATCCAGGCCGCTGACCGAAGCCTTTGCCTGGAACACCAGCTCAAGGGCCGACACAAGCGCCTTCTCGATAAGCGCGTTGCGGAAAAAATAGTAGCCGCCGCACACAAGGGCAATCAGAACCGCGGCGATAAGCGCCTTCGGGCGGCTGAACAGGCCCGAGTTCTGCTTGATGGATTTCCCCAGGGCCTTGAGCCGCTTCAGCTCTTCCTTGCCGAAATCCTTCTGCGCCAGGGCGTAGACGCCCGCCGCATCCTGCCTGAACAGCCTTTTCAGCCATTCCCGGTCCTTGGGAATAAAGACGCGCCCGAGGATCTTCGCATTCAATTTTTTCTCGGTATATTTTTTTCTGAATAATGAGGGCACTGCCACAGGAACCTCCTAGTCGGCCGAAAAATCAAGAATTTTGCCAATGAGCTTGGATATCTTCGATACAAGGGGAAATTTCATAAAAGCCTTAAAAAAATTGCTGTTGACGATTTTTTCCCGCAGCGTGTTCCGGTAGGCCCCGACGAGGGCCCTGAAAACGAAAAACAAGGGCAGCCACGCGGCAATGCCCAGGGCAAAGCCGCCCATCACGAGGGTGTCGTTGAAACGGGTGTAAGGAACCAAAGGCAGGTTGTACAGGCCGGTAAAAAACCCCTGCAAAGCCGGCTGGTTCAGAATGAAGCCGCCCACCAGGTCCGAAGGGACATCCAAGGCGGGCGCGGCAAGGGAAAAAAGGAACAAAGAAAGAAAAAGCGCGGGCATGTTGATCTTCAGCATGAACGCCAGGGCGAAAAAAGCAATGCCCGCGACTGTCCAGCCCGGCTGCAGAGCCAGAAGGAAACCGAAAGCCATGCCCGCCGCGATCTCGCCCGGCCGCTTGTTGGCATTGATCCCCGCAAGAAATTTTGTCACCCATTTTACCGGCATATTTGTTTTCCCCTTCGACTCTAAATTTATTGATGTCGGGCCGCGCCTACAGCACCGCCGCCGCCTCCCGCCCCATGCGGGCCTCGTCCCCCCGCGCGGGATCGTCGATAAACATCGTATACAGCACCAGCCCCCCGATCTCGCCGTCGGCACCATACCAGGGAAAAGACGCCCAGCGTATATGTTCGATACTGCCGTCGCGTTGGACATAAACATCGCGATCATAGCGGACGCTCTCCCCGCCCAGCACCCTCTCGTTTATGTCCCGCCATTCGTGGGTGGCATTGGGGAACAGCTCATAAAGGTGCCGCCCGATTATCGCCCTGCCCGCCAGGTCCGGGCGTGTATAGTACCCCTCGGTAGCGTAAAGAACAACCAGGTTTTTATCCACTATCGCCAGACGGCCTTCCCCCGCATGCCGCACAACGCTTTGCAGAAGGCTGTCCCAGCGCATCTTCCTTCCCTCGGATTGAAAAAACGCCTCGTTCATAACCGTTTCCATCGCTCCCTCCATAAAAAACCGCACACACCTGATTGTAATACTATGTAAAAAAGGATGTCAAGGAAGAAGACGGTCTTGGCGGGGAAATCGAGTGGATGGTGAAGTTTGGGAGGCCAACAAAGAATTTGGGCGCCTTTTTGGCGCTCCCGCGCCAAAAACCGGGCTTTCCGCTCCAATCTTTTTTGCGGCTACGCCGCAAAAAAGGATTTCCGCTGCAATCCCTGGCGCATGGGCGAGCAGCAATTTTCCTTTGCAAAATTGCGACCAGCCGGGCTTTCCGCTGCAATTCCTCAGCCCCTGCGGGGCCTGCGGGATTTCCGCTTCAATCGCCCTGTTGCCTGTGTTTTCCACAGTGCCTTTGTATGGGCTCTCGCCATGCGGCCTGCAAGATGAACACGCTTTCGCGTGCCGTATAGCGGCGTCTGGCGCATGGGCCGTTCTGCCTTACCGACACGGGGCTTCGCCCGCGGCCTGCCTGTACGGCCCCTTTAGAAAATCGCGGCCAGCCCCGGAAAAACAAGCGCGCCTTTCTATTTTAGCGAAGCTTTTATTTGGGACCGAAGATTCGGGCCTGAACGCTGTGTGTCAGGAAAATTCCCGTAAAATAAAAAAAAAGAAAATTTTTGAATTTTTTTGTTGACAAGCCGCTAAAGCGGTGGTATAGTGCAACAAGACAAAAAAAGAGAATATAATTTCATATAGTGAAATTATATTCTAATTAATGCGAGGAGAAAAATGCGGCAGTTTCGCGGAATTCCAGCCACAAAAGACACAAGGATAAATAACTCCTTATGCCATAAGCATTTATCCC
>JAISXE010000393.1 GCA_031270615.1 Spirochaetia bacterium | reverse complement strand
GGATTGCAGCGGAAATCCCGCAAGCCCCGCAGGGGCTGAGGAATTGCAGCGGAAAGCCCGGTTTTTGGCGCGGGAGCGCCAAAAAGGCGCACATCTTTTTCTTAACTTGTTGACAGTGCCCCACGCTCCGCTCCCCATTCTTTTTTACAAGGCCGCTTTTTCGATTAACTCGGCAAGGAGGGGGATGAGCTGTTTTTTGCGGGAAACGATTTCTTTCAGAAAATAGATGCCGCCGCCAAGTTTGCCGCCGGGGGGGAGGGTTTCAACGCGGGGAAAGCCCAGGGCCGAGGCGAAGGGTTTCGCGCCGGTGATGAAAAACAGCGAGTCAAGGGTGGTCACGTCGGTAACCAGGAGCGATGAAAAAAGAAGGTTTTTGTCCGTGCAGGATTTTGCCAGGGCGGCGAAAATTTCCTCCCGCCGGGCGACAAGCCCGTCTGGGTTGTTGGTTTCGATTTGGCTGACGGAAAAGGCCACTTCCTTTTCGTGGTAGTCTTTCATGTCAAGGGCCAGGAGTTCCTCCGCGGAACGGGAGCCTACCGTGCTTGCCGAGGCCTGGAGTTCCTGGTTGAGGGTTTGGATGGTGAGGCCCGTCACCTCCGCAAGGTACTCCGCCGCCTCGCGGTCGACATCGGTGGTCGTGGCCGACTTCAGGCCCAGGGTGTCCGCCAGGATGCCGCACAGAAGGATCGAGGCGATTTCCTTTTTCATGGGAAGGCGCTGTTCGCGGTAGAGGTTTGCCACAATGGTGCAGGTGGCGCCGACCGGCTTGTTGATAAAGGTTATGGGGTAGCGGGTGGACATGTTGCCCAGCCGGTGGTGGTCGATCACTTCAAGGATGCGGTAATTCTCGATGCCTTCAATGGCCTGGCTGTGTTCGTTGTGGTCAACCATGATGATTTGGATGTTCGGTTCTTCAATCAGGTCGCCTTCAAAAATGACGCCTTTCACGCGGCCTTCATCGTCGCCTATGGGGAGGCAGCGCGAGGGCACGCGGGACAGGGGTTCGCGGATTTTGCGTATCGGATCGGAAAGCCGCATAAGGGGGACCGCCCCGTCGCCGATGTTTCCTGCGGAAACCGAGTACATGACAAGCATGGCCGTGGAGGACGTGTCGTAGGGGCTGGACAGGACGGACACGCCGTTTTTTTCCGCGAGGGCGGCAAGTTCCTCGTTCAGGCCATAGCTGTGCGAAAGGATAAGCGCCCGCACTTTGCGCTCAAGGCAGTAGCGCTGCAAGTCGAGCCTGTCGCCCATAATGACGAGGGCCTCCCCCGGGTCCATTTTGTCCAGGTGTTCGATAAAGAATTTGTTGTAGGACGCGGCCACGACAATGGAGGCGTCCGCTTCCTCCCGCCGGTTAAACAGGGTGATGGGCTGGGCGCGCAGGACTTCCGCCAAGTGGTCGATGGAAACGGAAAAGACCGATTTGCGGTGCGGGTTGATATGCGTGGTGACGTAGCGGGCAAAGCCCCGGTAATGGAGCATGCTTTTGTAAATTCCCAGCGGGTCCACCACGGGCAGCACGCGCAGGTTTTCGTTTTCCATGATTTCCAGGGCGTTCCACAGGGGGGTATCTTCGTTTACCGTTACCGGCTCGTCCTTCAGGTAATATTCCGCTTTTGGGATAAGGTCGGGAAGGTATTCGGGCACGGGGGCGCCGAAACGTTCAAAAATGTATTCCGTCTGCGGGTTTAAGTTTCCCGCGCGGGCGGCGCGGCAGTTCGCCTGCCCCAGCGCGTGTTTTAATTCCGCGTAGGCTGCCGCGGATACAACCGAATCCGCGTCAGGGTTTCTGTGGCCGATGACATAAACGAGTTTTTTCATGCGTGCAGCGCCTCCGTGTGTTTTGCCCGCGCCGCCCGTTCCCCGCCCATGCGGCCTGGGGGGCTTTTCAGTTTTTCCAGCTCCCGCGCGTTCATGATGAGCATTTGCAGGCGGTTTTCGATATTGGCGAAGCTGGTATCCGGGTCGTAGTCGAGGGGCAGGATTTGGATATTGGGGAATTCTTCTTTCAGGCGTTTGACCACGCCGCGGCCGCAGATGTGGTTGGGCAGGCAGCCGAAAGGCTGGAGGATGACAAAGGAATGCACGCCGCGGGCGGCGTGGTGCAGGATTTCGCCGGGGATAAGCCAGCCTTCGCCGGAGGTAAAAGTGCGGTGCATCACGCGGTCGGTGGCGGCGGCTATTTCGGGAAGGCGCGTGGAGGGTTCGTACAGGGGGTGTTTCAGGGCCGTTTTTTCCAGCTTGTTGATTGCGAAGTCAAAAAGCCCCTCGCCGATATAGGTCGCAAGAACCTCGCCGAAGGGATAGCTTACATGGAAGTCCTTTATTTCGGAGATTTTGCGCAGGTAGTCGCGGCGGAACACGTCGAGCATGCGGGGCAGGATGACCTCCATATTGTTTTTTTCAAGGTATTCTTCCACATAAAAATTGGACCCGGGGTGGTAGTTCAGCAGGTACTCGCCAATAATGAAAACCAAAGGTTTGCGGGAGCTTCTGTCGTAGGCAATCGCGCGCATGGCGGCGACGCCCTTTTTGTAGGCCTGCACGGCACCCCTGATGCCGCCTGAGTCAAAACCGGCCGCTATCGCGTCTATCGCCGCCTCAAACACGCGGTTTGTTTCCCCAGGATTTTTTTCATAGGGCCGTATCTTACGGAAAAGGTCCTCCAGGATATCCATCATAACCAGGCCCCAGAGCATGCGTATTTCAAAGGCCATGCCGAGCCTGAATCCGGGATACATGTTTTTTGAATCGAGTTTGTCCGTCGTGATAATGGGAACCTGGGAAAAACCCGCCTCGTCCAAGGCCCTGCGGGCAAGGCTCGCGTAGTGGGACAGGCGGCAGTCGCACTGGTATTTCGCAAGGGCGATGACGACCTCATCGGGATTATAGCGGCCGCCCTCCAGAACCGACAGCCCTTCCCCGATGTTCATCTGCGCGGGAAAGCAGATATCGTTATGCACATATTTTTTGCCCAGCTTGATAGCCTCCCTTCCGCCCAGGGGCAGGGGTTCCACCCGGAACCCCTGGCGGCGTATCGCCGCGCTGGCGATCTTGCAAAAGGCGGCGGACACGTTGGGTATAAGAAGGATTTTGTTTTTCCAGTCCCTTCGGGTGAATTTGACCGGGTAGGGGTCTTCCAGCTCGCGGATAAATCCTGCGGCCTTTTTTCCCCGCCGCGTCTGTATGGTCTGGATAAAGGATTTGATTCTGATATTCAGCGGCCCCGCAGCGTCCCCTTCGTCAAGTTTCAGGATAAGGGGGGCCTTGCCGGAAATGACATCCATAAGCCTGATAACCTCGTCGGTTAAAATGGCGTCGTGGCCGCAGCCGAAACTGACGATTTGCACATACTCAAGCGCCGGGTGCCGCGCGGCGCAGATGGCGCCGGAAAGCATCCTCGCGTGGAAGTTGTTCGTTATTTCTATGCGGGTCGACTGCAAATCCGTCTGGTTCAGCCCCGGCAGGGAATCCACCGTCAGCACGGGAATGCCCAGGCGCGTAAAGTACGAAGACAGGTCGTGGTTGACAAGCTCGTCGTTGTGGTAGGGCCTTCCGGCCAGAACCACGGCGAAACCGCCCTCCTTTTCGGTTTGGGCGATGATGCGTTTTGCCTCGCCGACAAGCTCGTTGTGGAAGCGCGCAAAAGCCGCCTCGCCCTGGGCAATCGCGCTGCGGACGATCTGTTCGGGAATACCGAAAGCCGCGCGCACATAATCGCAGATCTGCCGGTTTCTGGTTTTCAGCGTAAACCAGTGGAAGATGGGCGTGTCAAATGGAGTGTCCCAGCGGCGCTCCGGGTCGTCGCTGTAGCGTATAACAAGGGGATAGCCCTTGACCACGGCGCACACATAGTCGCTTAAAGGTTCGGTATTCTCCGAAGGCATGCGGATAATCATGGGCATAAAAATCCGGTCGGCTTTTTTTTCGATTAAATCCTGTATGTGGCCGTGGACGAGTTTTGCGGGAAAGCAAACGGTATCCGAGGCCACAAAGGGCAGCCCCCGTTCAAACAGTGCGCGGTTGGATTTCCGGGAAATAACCGTGTCAAAGCCCAGGGCCTTCCAGAAAGTCGTCCAAAACGGCATCCTGTTCCAGAACTCCAAAACGCGGGGCAGGCCTATGCGTATGTCCTTTGCGGGGCTTAAAGGCGTAACCGGGTAATCCTGGAAAAGAAGCCCTTCCCGCAGCTTCATAAGGTCGGGAACGGCCTGCATCCTGCCCGTGATTTTCCTTACCCTCTCCCTCACCTCCGCGCTCTCCGCCCCGCCCACAACCTCGCCCCGCTCGCAGCGGTTGCCCGTCACATAAGTAGCCCCGTTTGAGAACCTGATAAGCGTCCGGGAGCAGTTGTTGCTGCAAAAGGGGCAAATGTATTTCGATTCCTGCCGGTAGTCGAAGCCTTCCATCGCGTCCAGCCCGATAAAGCTCGATGCGTAGCCGGCCGCTCGCCCCTCTTCGCCCATGCGTCCTGTAGCGGGGGAATTTTCCTCAACGTGCTTTTTGGTAAGAAGCGCGATGCCGATTGCCCCCATCTCGCCGGGGTAGGGCGCGCGGATGATGGTTTTCCCCGTGTACTGCTCCAGGGCGCGCAGCACCGCGTCGTTTTTGAAAGTCCCGCCCTGCACGACTATTTTGTCGCCCAGGCTGGAAAAGTTGGAAATACGCACCACCTTAGTAAAAACATTCTCGATAATCGAGCGGCACAAACCAGCCATAATATCCTCAGGCTGTTTGCCGTTTTTCTGTTCCGTGATGATGCAGCTATTCATAAAAACCGTGCAGCGGCTTCCCAGCTCCGCCGGGTTTTTCGCGTTAAAAGCCGCCCGGGCAATATCCTGCACGGGTATCCCCAGGCTTTTGGCAAAGTTTTCAAGAAAGGACCCGCAGCCCGCGGAGCAGGCCTCGTTCAAGGTGATACCCGTCACGATGTCGTGATGAATGGTGATGGCCTTCATGTCCTGGCCGCCAATATCCAGGATAAAGCTCGCCCCCGGAACGTATTTAAGCGCCGCCGCCGCGTGGGAAACCGTTTCCACCGTGTGGTAGTCCGCGCCCAGGGCCTTCGCGAAAAGCAGCTCCCCGTAGCCGGTGGTTCCCGCCGCGATAATATCGAGCTTCACGCCCAGGGCCTTGTACTTTTTGTTCAAGCCCACAAGTGCCCTGCGTATAACGCGCAGCGGCTCGCCGCTGTTATTCGTGTAAAAAACGTCTACCAGGTTTTCTTCCTCGTCAAGAAGGACAAACTTCGTTGTCGTGGAACCCGCGTCAATACCCAGGTACGCCCGCACCGTGCCGCCCTCCCCGGCCGAAGGCCGGGGCAGCGGCGGCAGCCTGTGCCTCTCCTCAAAAGCCGCCCTGTCCGCGCCGCACGGAAAGTAATGCCGCGTCGTGCCCGAAGCGCCGCTTCCTATATGCTCCCGGTAGGCGGCCAGGGCGGCAAGCGCCCGGTCCGCCGCCAATTCCCCGCCGCTGTCGGCGAATATGTCGCCCAGCGAAAGCGCCGTGCCGTGCGCGACAAGGGTTTCAGGATTGCCCGGCCGGATGATATCGTCCTCTTTCAGGCCAAGCCGTTCCGCGAAAACCCTGATAAGCGTCGGATTAAAAGTAAGGGGGCCGCCCTCAAAAATAATAGGCGGTTTCAGCTCCAGCCCCTGGGCCAGCCCGCCGATAGTCTGCTTCGCTATCGCGTGGAAAGAAGAAAGAGCAATATCCTCTTTCAGGACGCCCTGGTTCAGCAGCGGCTGGATATCCGTTTTCGCGAACACCCCGCAGCGGCCGGAAATATCGTAAACGTGGGTTCCCCGTGCGGCGGCAGCCTCGAACTCCTCAGCCGGTATCTTCAGCAGTTGCGCCACCTCGTCAATAAACGCCCCCGTCCCCCCGGCGCAGCTTCCGTTCATCCTCATGTCCGAAGCAACAAGCCTGTCGCTGGCCTGGTCGTGGTAAAAAAACACAATTTTCGCGTCCTGGCCCCCCAATTCGACGGCGACCCGCGCGCGCGGATAAAACGCCTTAACCGCCAGGGAGTTTGCCACGACTTCCTGAATATAGCAGGCGTGAATAAGATCCGCAATGGTTCTGCCGCCCGAACCGCAAACCGCGGCCCGGAACTCCGCGGCAGGGAATTCCAAAAAAACTTCCTCAAGAAGGGCATGCGCCGTTTCGCATTGCCGCGCGTTGTGGCGCGTATAACGGCGAAAAAGAACCTCCCCCGAAAAGCGGTCCAGCGCAACAAGTTTCGCGGTCGTGGAACCCACATCAAGACCAATCCACAGGCTTTCATTTTTTGCATTCATGGCTATCCGGGTAAAAATAGCGCAAAATCCCGCCCCGGTCAAGGAAAGGGAATGGGGAGCAAGGTGTGGGGAGTTTGGGCGCGTTCCCGCCGAAGGCGGGAACCGGGCTTTCCGCTCCAACTCCTCGCGCTGCCGCGCTGCGGGGTTTCCGCTGCAATCCAGGCTGCATGGGCGAGCAGCAATTTTGCGAAGCAAAATTGCGACCAGCCCCTCGCGCGGAAGAACAAGAGAAGCCAAACCACTGACCACACACGCCGAAATAAACGCACGCCCATCAGGGCGTGTCTTTGCCCACCCGGCAA
>JAISXE010000335.1 GCA_031270615.1 Spirochaetia bacterium | reverse complement strand
GTGATTTTCGTTTTGAAATCGGAATTGCTGACCACCGGCAATCGCCCCTTGCCGTCATTTTGAGTTTCGCGTACACTCGTGGTTTATATGAATGCCGATGGCTCCCCCGCGAAGCCTCCGTTTATCAGCATGGCCGATGCCGGTTCGTTTGCCCGCCATACCCTGGAGGCGCGCTTCCCGCAGATCATCGGCGGCGTCATGGCACTGCGCCCCGGCGCGGAAAACAAAAAACTCGCGGCGCTGCGCGCGGAGGCTGCGGGCGGCGTAATCTCCGATCCCTTCGCGGAAGGCGGGGCGGCTTCGAGCTGCGGGCGGGACGCCTTTCACCCGCAGGAGATCGCCGTATGGCGCGGGGAAATCGCCCGGCACTTGGGACGCCCGTGGAAGGAAGTCCCTTTCTACTTTGCCGAAAGCTACCTGTACCTGAGGATTCTTCTTGCCTGCGGCTACCACGACAGGTCCTCCGGCTATTTCCAGGATGACCCCTGGCAGGGCGCGAAGCTGGACGAGCTTGGGCGTTTCCTGTCCGCGAAAGGAGTTGAAGGCGTTTTCGCCGGCCTCGCGCGGGACGGGGGGGATTCCGGACGGGACGCTTTTACCGCGGCCGTGCTTTTCATGCTCAGGGCGAACCGCATCGATTTGTCAAACGCCGCAATCGTGGAGGCGGGTCGGCGGCTTATCCTGCGC
This sequence comes from Spirochaetia bacterium, assembly GCA_031270615.1. GTDB lineage: Bacteria > Spirochaetota > Spirochaetia > DTKZ01 > DTKZ01 > JAISAF01. The sequence continues at coordinate 2,049 of JAISXE010000335.1, read as the reverse complement.
GGCGGCAGGGAGGACCTCCTTGTCGACCATACGGACAGCCTGGTGCAAAGCATTCTGGCTTCGCGCCGGGTGGACATCGTTCTGGACAACGCGGGCGCGGAGCTTGCCGCGGATCTGGCCTTTGCCCGGCTTTACCTTGCCTCCGATCCGGCGCGGCGGCTTGTCCTGCACGCGAAAAAATACCCGACTTTTGTTTCCGACGCGACGATACAGGACGTGCGCATAACGGCGGAAAAGCTGAAGTCCAGCGCCGCCGCCGCGTCCACCGGCGGGGAAATCGAAACCTTTCTTGGGCAGGGAAGGCTCCGCCTCGCGGACCACTATTTCTGGAACGGCCCGCTGCACTTCCCCGCCATGCCCGAAGACCTCCGCCGGGATCTTGCCGGCTCATGCCTTACCCTTCTGAAAGGGGACGCGAATTTTCGGCGCATGACGGAGGACCGCCGCTGGCCTTTCAGCGTCAGGCTCGATGGGCTGACATCCTGGTTTCCGGGAAACCACGCAATCCTGCGTACCCTGAAAAGCGAGACCGCCTCGGACATACCCGAAGGGCTGTCCGCCCGCATGGGGCAGGAGGATCCCGGCTGGCTTACGAACGGGCGCTGGGGCTTGGTACGTCTTGTTTCATGTACAGGGTAACGCGGTTGCGCCCGTTTTGCTTTGATTTGTAAAGCGCATCGTCCGCGCGGGAAATCATTTCCTGCGGCGCAAGCGGGTCCATAGGCCCGGAAACGGCGCAGCCGATGCTGATGGTAACGGCAAGCTCCTTGTCCCCGTAGGGCACGAGGAGTTTTTCCACGGCGCGGCGAAGCCTTTCCGCGATCTCCAGGGCCGTGGGCATAATCGTCATGGGAAGGAGCAGAATAAACTCCTCGCCCCCGAAGCGGGAAAGAATATCCTCGATGCGCAGCTTTTCCTTCATCCTTTTCGCAAGCTCCTGCAAAACCGTGTCCCCCGCAAGATGGCCGTGGGTATCGTTGAGGTGCTTGAAAAAATCAATATCCATAAGGAGGATGGAAGTCACGGTTTTATAGCGGCGCGCGCGGAAGAGTTCTTCCTCAAGGCGGCGCATGAAATATGCATGGTTAAAAAGGCCCGTTTTCAAATCCGTGATGGAACCCTGGTGGTAGAGGGCGTTTTGCAGGCTTACGGAGAAAAACTGTATAAGCCGGTTCACATAGGCTATTTCGCTTTCGGTATAGGCCTCGTTTGTGACCTTGCCGCTGAAAAGGACCATCCCGAAAAAGCCTTCCGGGCCTTTCATCGGCAGGATGATGCTCGGCCGGTAATCCCGCAGGTTCTCGCGCAGGGAATGCGAAAACCGCTCTTTTGTTTTTTTGGTAAAAAGAAGGGGGCTGTCGCCTTCGGGCAAGAATTCCTTGAGTTCATTGTACCAGTATACCTGCTTTGGCGGGACCGCGGCGTTCAGCTTGTGGAAGTAGTAGATTTCGGGATTGAAATTCGCGAAGACCTCGATGCAAAACAGCAGATGCTCTGGAACGAATTTTTCGAGAATGCGGGAAATCACGAATTCGATAAGACCCGCCGCCGTCTGGATTTTGAATAGCTGCAGGGCGTCATCGAAGGCCTCCTTGATATTCAGGACGCTCTTCTCAAGCTCGGTAAGATAGTCCCATATCCCGATGCGCTGCAACTCGTCGTAATACTTTACATAATCATTGACCGACGTTTTTCGCTCTCCTTTTTTAAGTGCCACAGTATACAACATCGGCGCGAAAACGAAAAGCCCTGAGAAGGGAACCACGGACCACACGGAATAAGAGAATCACGGACTGTACGGAATAAGAGAACCACGGACTGCACGGACAAAAGAGGGGAATTTTTTATGTTTCCTCTTTTCTTTTTCATTCCCTCTTCCCGCCCGTGTTGTCCGTCTTTGTCGGCGTGGTCGGTGGTTTTCTTCGCGCGGTTATTCAGGCCCGTGGCCAGCCTTAGAGGGTTTTCACGGCCTTCAGCGGCAGCGACAGGCTGTCGGCTATGTCCCCATCGGAAACACCCCTGGCCTTCAGCTTCCGGGCGCTTTCCAGC
>JAISXE010000125.1 GCA_031270615.1 Spirochaetia bacterium | reverse complement strand
CTAAAGCCAAAAGGATTTCCGCTGCAATCCCTTGCGCCCCACGGGTTTCTCGGGTTTTGGAACAACCTCACGAAACAAAAATACGCCCAAAATGAAAAAGCATCGTTAATATCCCCTGTGGAGGCCATACTAAGCCTTGATTTTTTCCGAAATCGGAATTGCTGACCTTACACAGAAGAATACAGAAAAACACCGACCACACTGACGGGAATTAAGAATGAGGAATGAGGAATTCCCAACTCCTAATCCCTAACTCCCCATTCTTTCCTTTCCCTCCCTTTCGCGCCTTTTTCGTGGTTCCCCTGGCTTTGTCGGTGAGGTCGGTGGGGTTTTTTGTCTGCGTGGGTCGGCGGTTTCACTTATCCGTCATGTACGGCAAATTCCGCTGAAGGCGGGCCGTCAATAGGTGTTTTCGTCCATGGCCTTGAAATCGGCGCGGACCTTTTCGACCCGGCGCAACTGCTCGTTGATGATGGCCTGGTAGTCCAGCCCGCCGTTTTCTATGCGGAAGTTTTCGTCTTCCCAGAACTGTATCTCCTTCATGTGGTAGCGCAGGCGGATCGCCTTCTTTGACCAGTCCTTGGCATCGTTCCAGTAGCGCAGCGCATAACGGAAAAGCTCCTCGGCCCTGTCCAGGCTTTCCAGATTTTCGGCCTGCCAGGGCGCGTTAAAAAAATACGCCGCCTGCTTCTGGTATCTGCTGCCCCAGTTCAGATGAAGCTCCGTCAGTTTCAGGTTGACATGCATGGAAAAAAGATAGCGGTAGCGTTCCCAGTGTTTGGCATCGGGTATGGTGGCAAGGGCGTACAGGGGATTCGCGAAAGGAGCGCGCAGCGCTCTTTCCAGATAGGCGATGTTTTCCGCGGTGCGCTGCGGGTACTGGTACAGGTGCAGGTGGTACAGGCGGTAGTATTGCTCCGCAAACACTGTGGGCCAGGCTGAGGCTCGCGGCAGAACACCCGCAAGGAGAAACGCGGCAAGAAGCGGAAAAAACTTTTTCATCACCTTATATTTTCGGCGAAAAATCCGAAAGAGTGAGGAATGGGGTTGGGCGCGTTTTTGGCAAAGCCAAAAACCGGGCTTTGCGGGGCTGCGCTATCGCTCCGGCCCGGGATGCATGGGCGAGCAGCGATTTGCGAAGCAAATCGCGACCAGCCCTGCGGGCGCGCTTTCAGCGCCCCCTACAATCGCCCTGCTGCCTTTATTCCCGGCAATGCTTTTCTATGGGCGCTCGCCGTGCCGCCTGCAAGATGAACACGCTTTCGCGTGCCGTATAGTGGCGTCTCGCGCGCCGGTTTGATTCCGGGGGAGGCGGCACACGGCTTTGTGTCGGGATTGAAGCAGGGGAGAGGTCACAGGTATTTTATGGGAATAACCCTGTCGGCGGCTCCGAGGGAAACGGGTTCATCATAACAGCAGATTACGCCGCCTTCCCCCCGTTCGTATGGGGCGGGACAACCATCCAGAACGCCAAACGCGGCGGTATGTCTTTTTTCGGGATTCGCGGTCATTTTTATCTCCAGCGGATGCAGATGGCCATTCCTCCAGATGAGCAGGTCAATCTCCCTTTGTTCCTTGTCGCGGTAATAGAACAGGGGCGGCTGAACGCCCTTATTGACGTAACTTTTGATTATTTCCGTTATGACAAAGGTCTCAAAAAACGCGCCGCCCATTGCCCCGTTGCGCAGCACGGACGGAGTATCCCACCCGATAAGGTACGCGGCAAGGCCCGTATCAAGGAAATACAATTTAGGGGCCTTTATTTCCCGCTTCGTGATATTGGCATGAAAAGGGCGCAGCAGGAAAACAATATTGGCAGTCATCAGGATTGAAAGCCACCTTTCGGCGGTAGTGCGCGAGACATCTATATCGTCCGCAAGATTGGCGATGTTCAGCATTTGCCCGGTCCGTGCCGCCACGGCGCGAATAAATGAAAGGAATTTCTTCTCGTCCCCGATATTGATGAGCGCGCGCACATCCCTTTCGATATAGGTGCGCAGGTATGCGGCATAAAAAGCCTGAGCCGGCAGCGCGGGATCGGCGTAGAGCCGGGGCATGGCGCCCCGCCAGATGGTGTTCCAGAGCGTGTCAAAATCGCAGGGCAGGGGATGCTTCCTGCGGGTGTCCAAATAAGCGCCGGTGGGGCAAAATGATTCGCTGAAAGCATCGTCCATGATTTCCCTCAGCGAAAGGCCCAAAATATCAATTATGCCGACCCTGCCGGCCAGGGATTCGCTTATTCCCTGCATCAGCGAAAATTGCTGCGAGCCGGACATAAAAAACAAGCCGTTTTTCTTTTGCGAATCCACAATCATTTTTATATAGGGGAAAAGACCGGGCGCATATTGGATTTCATCGACAAAGACAGGCGGTTTATGGTCCAGAAAAAAACGGCCCGCCTCGTCATGGGCTGTTTCAAGGCTTAAAGGATCATCCAGCGTAACCCGGGAGATTTTCTTTTTGCCGTGTTTGATAATGGTTTCTTCAATAAGGGTTGTTTTGCCCACCTGACGGGGGCCGGTTACTAAAACCGCGCCAAAATGCCTTTGCATTTCGCGCAGGGCCCGCGCCGCGTGGCGGTAAATATACACGGTAATTACCTCCGACTGATTTACTTTTCAATAGTAAATCAGTCGGAGGCTGTTTGTCAAGCGGCAGGACGGTCTGCCGCCCATGCGGCCGCCACGATTACAAGTTTTCCGGGTATCAATTGCGTACTCCTTTACGGAACGGGAAAACCGTTGTATACTGGAAATATGAATGTTGCTCTATTGTTCAATCCCGCCGCTCGGACGACACAATCCGGGTATTTCACGCATGAAATACCGTCCCGCGTTTATCCGGCTGCTTGAACACAGGGGGGAAAAATGAAAGATTTAACCGACGAAGAATATGACAGACTGGACGAAAAATGGACCCAAAACACACCCAAAGTTGGTCCTAATGGTTCAGGTTTCTTTTCACAGCGCAAGGCTGCCGCCCGCACGGTAACGATTGACGATTTTTCAGCGGATTATCTGATGGTTAAAGCGATGGCTACCCATAAAACCCCTGCGGAGATCATCGGCGAACTGATACGCAAGGAGATGGCTTCCGCGTAGCCCCGCAGGGCAAAATCCCGCACGCAGTCCCGCATAATATTATGCCCCTTCCCGTCATTGGTTCAGCGGCGAAGCAATCCATAAATCCACGGATGTTTTCCGTGCTGGATTGCTTCGGGGCTGCCGCCTTTTATAACGGCAATGGCTATGTCGGCCCCTCGCAATGACCGGGGGCTGTGGATTTCACGGACGGCGCGATGGCTCACACCAAAGGGATGCCGTAGCGTGCTGCGGCCTTTCGCAGTGCTTCGTCCCAACTGCATAAGGAGGCTTTTTTCCGCCCCGCCAGTTCCAGATAGGCCGCATCGTAGGAACCCAAGGCGTAATCCTGGGCAAGGCGCAGCAGTTTTTCCGTGTACGGGCTTCCCTGCGCCAAATCGGTCGTAAGCCGCAGGGCGGACAGCGCGGGAATAAGGCCAAGAGCATCCTGGTATTTGAAACGCCCTCGCCGCACAAGGTTTTTCAGAATGTTGCCCATCTCGTACCACAGGAGCGCGGGGACGTGTATCTCCTCGTCCTCCGTGATGCGGGAAAAGATGCTGTCCGTCTTTTTGTTTTTTCCATCCGGCAGTATCAGGGCCGCGATGAAGGAAGAGTCAAACACATAAACCATCAGGGCCGGCCTTCATTAGACTTGTTTAAGAACCTGCCGGTTCTTAAACAAGTCTCGCGGAATTTGCCGAAAATGGCGGCAAATTCCAGTATTTTTACCCCAATTGTCAACGAGTTAACTCGTTGACATTGGTATTTTTGGAGAGAAGTTGTTTAGAAACTGAGGTTTCTAAACAACTCTATTGATGGCCTGTCTGATATTAAATTTTCGGTTTCCCTTGAATAGCTTCCGGCATTTCTTTAATTGCGCGACTGCTTGCGCCCTGCTTGTCCCGGCTTCCTGAAAAGGAATGATTTTTGCCACGGGTTTTCCCCGTTTGGTGATGGTATAATCCGCGCCTTTTTGCACTTCTTCGATAATCGCCGAAAAGCGTGTTTTGGCTTCAAAAGTTCCTATGTCCATGGTTGCTTCCTGTAAACTAGTCTAAGCAACTAGATTGTTAAAGTCAAGGGGGATTCCAGGCTTCATGAAATTATAGGAATGAAGAACCTCGGAGCAAGCTCCGGGGTATCTTCGTTTGGCAAGGAATTGGATTTTATGGCATGGTCCATACCCAGGTATGGACCATGCCTTCCAAATCACAGCGGGCCTATCTGGCTGCCGCCTGGTTTTTTACGCACGGAACCGCTTCGCGGTTCCGTTGTTGCGTTCTCTGTCACCGCGCGAGGGATTGTAGGGGGCGCGAAGCGCGCCCGCAGGGCTGGTCGCGATTTTCTTCGCAAAACGCTGCTCGCCCATGCCTCCCGGGCCGGAGAGACAGCGCAGCCCCGGAAAGCCCGGTTTTTTTGCAGGGCAAAAAAACGCGCCCAAATTCTTCTTTAGTTACTTTTTGTTTTTTATTTCACTTCCCCTGCTTTTACGAATTCCCAGATTTCCTCGTGTATGGCTTGGGGGGGGCGCGTGGCGTCTATGCTGAGGATGCGCATCGCGGAGGCGGCGTACTCGCGCAGGACCCGCCCGTAGCCTGCGGCGGCTTTGGTTTGGAAGTCCTCGAATTCGAAGATTTCCCGTTGCTGGCGGGACTGGAGGCGCTTTTCGCCTTCGCGGGGCTGGATGTCGAGGTATATGAGGATTTCGGGCAGGGGGAAGCGCCGGTTGAGCTCGCGCACGAGGTCCCAACCGCAGCCGACGGACTGGTAGGCGAGGGAGGAGAAGAGGTACCTGTCGGAGATGACGCGGCAGCCTTGCGCGCTTAGGTCGCGGATTCCGCCGGGGCCGTGGAGATGCTCGTTTCTGTCGGCGGCGAAGAGGTAGGCAAGGGTTTCCGGCAGGGCGGGGGTTTCCTTGCGCAGGATTTTGCGGATGGCGAGGCCGATGGGCTGGCTGGTGGGTTCCTGGGTCAGGACGGCGCGTATGCCCTGGAGCGCGTGGCGCTCGTGGAGGAGTTTGGCTTGGGTGGTGGTTCCGGCGCCGTCCAGGCCTTCCAGCACGATAAAGTTTTTTAGTACCATGTTCCTTTTCCTGTTGTCTTGTGATACATTTTATAACACAAATCGGAGGTAGTCTATTCGGGTTTCCCGTGTTCGGCGAAAAATTTTTTTCCTCGTCCTGTTCGCGTTTGCTGCCGCCGCGCTGGTGTTTCTGTATCCGCTTGCCCGGGATGGAATCGAGGCCCGGATGCTTCTTTTGAAAGACTATGCCATTTCCCGGCTGGAAGGCAGGATTGGCAGGAAGATATCCTACGAGAGCGTTTCGCCTTCGATTTTCCGGGCTTTCGAGATACGCAACCTGAGGGTCAGGAATGACGTGACCGGGACCTGCGTTCTGGAGGCGGGCCGCTTGAGTGTCCGCTACAGCCTGCTGGGGCTTCTTTTTGGCGGCGCGGAGGATGCCCTGCGGGAAATCGTTTTTGAGAATGCCGATTTGGATCTCGATGCCGAGGCGGACGCCGATTTGTTTGGGCTTTTTGGGGGGAAGGGGGATTCCTCCGGGGCGGCTGCGGGGCTGTCCTCGGCGCGGCCGCGGCCGCGGCTTACGGGCCGGAACATCAGCCTGCGCCTGCGCGTGGGCGGCGTCCGGGTGAGCGCGGAGAATGTGTTTTTCCAGCTTCGTCCCAGCGGCGGGAATTACGCTGTACGCCTGAAGGCTTCCCTTGCCTATGCGGGCGCCGTGGGGGGCGGCTTGGGCAGGGGCGGGGCCGCCGTGGACCTTCGCGGAACGGTGAGTGGCGATGCCACGAGCGGCGAGACGGTTTTGGGGGTTTCCGGGCTGTCCACCGATGTTTTTGGTTTGGAGAGGCAGGTTTTCCAGCTTTCGTTTTCGCCGGAGGGCTTCCTGATGCGGAAGGTGCAGGACAGCGCCCCGCTGGATTTTTCGCTTGCCTATGTTTCCGGGGCGGGGGAGATCCGGGTTGACCTCGCGTGCGAGTCTTTTATTCCCGCAGGCCTTGTCACGCTGGGGCCGGGTTTTTCTTCCCTGGATGGGCTGCTGCGGACGGCGGTAAGCTCGAAGGGCAGCCTCCGTTACCGGCTTTCCGATGGGGATCTGCGTTACGGGTTTGATTTCGCGGCGGACTTGGGGCATCCCGCCCTTCCTCCGGGAACCCGCCTCAGCGCCAGGCTGGAGGGGACGCGGGAGTCCGTGGATTTCCTTCCTCTTGCTTTTTCCGGGCCTTATGGGCTGGTGAGCTTCCGGGGGAATCTGGCTTTGTCGGACTTTTACCCTGCGGGAAACCTGGAGGTGAGGGATTTTCGTGTCCTCGGCGCCGATCCCCTGAATGCTTCTTTTCGGGTTGGCCGCGGGAGCGCGGGGATCGGCGTGTCGGGCGAGTCCATTTCCTGGGGGAAGAGCGTTTTCAGCGGGGTTTCGCTTGAGGTGAAGCCTTCGGCGCGGGATCTCCGGTTTGACGGGCGCCTGCGGTGGAAGGCGGAAGGCGGGGGGGAGGACGGGGGCGAGGCGCTGGTGGGTTTCGTGCTGCCTTTGGGCACGGGCGGGTCGCAGAAGCTTTCGCTGCGCCTGCGGGAGGTGCCGGCGAAGGCTTTCTATTTGCCTTTTGCCGGCGCTTTTTCGGGGGTTCCCGGTTTCGCCCTGCTGGATGGCCTTGCGGACGATGTTGACTTGAGAATAGAGGGGACGCTGCTCGCGGAGGACGTGCTGGGAAAAAACGCCTCGTTCCAGGCGCCCCGGATAAGCGTTTTCAAGCGCGGCGGGCGGGACACCCATATAATGAGCGCCTCGGGAAGCTATGGCGCGGGGGGCTGGGAACTCAAGGGATGGACGGGGCGCTGGGGCCCGTATTACGGGCGGGGGGATGCGTCGGGGGATTTCCTTCCGGACGGCCGCATGGGTTTTTCGGCTTCCGTCAATATCATGGATGTGCCTTACAGCTTTTACGGAACCTTTGACCCGGACGGGTATCTTCACATAGATGGAAACCACGGCCTGGCGGCGAGCCTTGCCTGGCGGCCATGGGGGGACTACACGGGTTATTTTTCCCTGAACGAGTTTCCCGTTCCGACTTTGTACGATGTGATGAGGATCTCTTCCATCGTGAATTTCCGCTACGCCGACCCGCTTTCCTGGGGGCTGAAGACGGATTCGGTGCGCGTCACGCGTTTCGCGCCTTTCGCGCATATCAAGGCGGATTTTGGCTGCGCCTTTGACTTTGGCCCCGGCGGGGGAAAACTTACGGGTTTCCGGTATGAGGATTCCGTTTCAACGCTTTTCGGGGAGGCGCGGGTGGCGTATTCCTTCGATCCGCTTTCCGCAGAGGGGGAACTACAGCTCCGCGCGGGGGAGGATTCCGTGGAGCAGTACGGCCTCAGCCTTGCCTATGGCGGGGGGGCGCTTGGCGGGAAGCTCGCCTTTGTCGATTCCCCGCTGGAGCGTTTTTCCGCCCAGGCCGTGACGGGAAAACTGAGCGGAATGCTTGATTTCGCGGGAATGCCGGAAAACCCGCGCGCGCGCCTGACCCTGGATTCCTCGCAGGGGAAAATCCGGTCGACGCCGGCATCCATCCATTTTGACGGGAGGCTTGAAAACCAGACGCTTTCCGTTTCGGCTCTTGAGCTTTCCTACGACACTTTCCGCCTGAGCGATACCCTGGTTGAGTATAGCGCGGAGGACGGGCTGCTGAGTCTTGCGGGCCTGGTGCGGAATAGGACCGGGCAGGGGGACACCACCTGGTTTTTGGGCGGGGACTTCACCTTTCAGAAAACAGGCGGTGCCGGGGGGGCCTATTCCTTCAAAAGGTTTCTTGATTCGAACATCCGGGGGCAGATGCAGTTTTCGACTCCTTCCGCCGGGGTGGCGCAGGAATTCCGCACCTGGCAGTTCAGCGTCGAGAAAGAGGGGCGCAATATCCGCGTGGGGGGGGGCTACAACAATTCCTTCGAGGCTTTTTTCGAGGATTCCGGGAATTTTTCGGTACACCTGAAGGATCCCTTTCCCGTGACCTTTGAGGCCGAGGGATACTTCAGGCCCGATGAGATGGAGGCGAACATCAACAGGATTGCCTTCCGGCTTGACGGGAATTTTTCCCGCGTCTTCGATTTCAATATACTGCGGCTTACCGGCGGCCAGGTTGCGGGGAATTTGAGGGTGTCCGGCGATCCCCTCGATCCGGATATCTACGGCACCGTGGCGGTCATTGACGGATACGCGAAACTCAGGCTGGTGCCGGAGGAACTGGGGCCGTACCGGGGGAATATCATTTTCCGCGAGAAGGGGTTCTTCGTCCAGCCGATGGTGGTTCCCGTGGGCGATACCGGGGGTTCCGCCCTGGTTTCGGGGGAGTTCCACCTTGATCACTGGATGCCCGATTCCCTTTCCGTCAAAATAGACAGCCTGGATTCGCCGGGGGTGCATATCGCCAACAACTTCGGCGGCCTTATCATCGACGGGACCGCGCAGGGGGTCCTGACCGTCGCGGGGGACCTGCGGAATATCAATGTGAGCGGGGACATTGTAGCCTCGCGCACGGTTATCACGACGGGAAATGCGGAGGACAAACCCAGGACCGCGGGAGCGATGAAACGGTTTACCTCGGTGCGCATGACTGTCGAAGCGGGAAGCGGCGTGGAAATCGCCCTCCCCACGGTCGAATTTCCCATTATCCAGACCTTTGCCGACCGGGGGGAAAAAATATTTTTTCAGTGGGACGAGGAAACCGACGACTTCCTGCTGACCGGGGAGGTCTCCGCCAGGGGAGGGGAAATTTTCTGGTTTGACCGGAGGTTCTTCATCCGGGAGGGAACAGCGCGGTTTAACGAGAGGGCGGGAACCTTTGACCCTTTTGTCTCCGTCCGCGCGGAACTGCGGGAGACGACGAGCGACGGCCTTGTCCGCATTTATCTGGTGTCGGATCTTACGCCCGCGAGCCAATTCTCGCCGCGCTTTGAATCCGACAGGGGCTACACAAACACCGAGATTCTTGCTGTTTTAGGCAACAACATCTTCGGCACAAGCGGGGAGGACGCCTTGAACATCGCAAGCACCGTGCCGCTTACCGGGGAAATTCTTGCCCAGATCGGTGTTATAAAGACCATGGAAAAGACCGTCCGCAATGTTCTGAACCTTGACCTTTTTTCCGTCAGGACCCATGTGATACAGAACCTCCTCCAGGGCGCGATTACCCCGAACAGGGATCAGGATCAGGACCTCTTTATGCGGGAGCAGAGGAATATCCCGACTTTCGGCAGGTATCTTGATAAGACTAGTCTTTTTCTGGGAAAATACATCGGTTCGGATCTCTTTCTGAATTTCCTCCTCCAGTTGAGGGGGGAGGATGTTTTCGCGCGTGAGGAAGACGCCTATGGGGGACTTGTGCTTGATGCCGAATTTGTGCTGGAATGGCGGACGCCTTTTTTTCTTCTGGAGTGGAGTCTGATGCCTAAGCATCCCGATGAGCTGTTTATTTTTGACAACGTGTTTACCTTCAGGTGGAGGTTCGCGTTTTGAGTAAGGAGTGTGTATGCAAAAAAGTTCTCTGATACTGTGTTTTTTGCTTTTTCCTGTTCTTTGTGTTTTCGCACAGGACTACGGAGAATGGTTTATTGACAAGCCTATCAAAGACATCGTTTTTAAGGGGATAGATACCGTATCGATAAATGAGCTGAACAGGGTTGTGGACCCGTACCGGAACAGAAAATTCACGAACGCGGTTTCCGCCGAACTCCAGAACAAACTGTATGCCCTGGACTACTTTGAGAGCATCACGCTGAATGCCGTGCAGGGGGACCCGGGCTACGAATCGGTCATTATCGAATTTGTGGTTGACGAACGTCCCGTGGTCAGCGAGATACGGTTCAACGGGAACAAGCGCGTGCGCGCCGGGGAGCTTTTGGATGTTATCCTGGTAAAACGGGGCGACATGATAATCCAGCCCAAGCTGCGGGGCGACGAAGATGCCATCCGCAAGCTGTACCTGGAAAAGGGCTTTCCCGATGTCCGCGTGAAAAACTCCCTGGAACAGGACGAGCGGAAGGGCCGGCAGATTGTCGTGTTTGATATAACCGAGGGAAACCAGACAAGCATCAGGACCATACAGTTCAGCGGCAACAACGCTTTCTCGCAGAGTTCCCTGCGCAACACCATGGAAAGCAGGGAGCAGGGGCTGTTTAACTCGGGGGCCTACAACGATCAGCAGTTCCAGACGGACCTCCAGCTTGTTGTAAACTACTACAAAGAACGCGGGTATGTGGACGCGAAGGTCCTGCGTGTCGGGCGGGAAACCGAAAAGGACGAGGAGGAAGACCGCCTTTACCTGACCCTGACGATTCACCTGGAGGAAGGAAACCAGTACCAGTACGGAGGCATGAGCTTTGAGGGGAACCTGCTTTTTACGACTGAGCAGCTCACGGAGCTTCTCCGCGTGAATCCAGAAGGCCCCATAAACCTTACGCGGGTCGACCAGGACTACCAGCGCGTCATGGACCTGTACTACGAAAGCGGGTATATCTTTAACACGATCCAGCGCGAGGAGATCCGCAACGATCTGACGCGCACGGTTTCGTATAAGGTCCGCATTGTCGAACGGGGCCGCGCCCATATCGAGAACCTTATCATCCGGGGAAACGAGAAGACAAAAGATTTCGTGCTTGAGCGGGAGATAACCCTGGAACCGGGCGACGTTTTCAGCAAGACGAAAATCCTTGAAAGCCTCCAGAATTTGTATAACCTGCAATACTTCTCCGCCGTGACCCCCGAAACGCCGCAGGGCTCGGCGGACGGCCTTATGGACCTCATCATCAACGTGGAAGAATCGAGCACGGCGGACATCATGTTCGGGCTTGCCTTTGGCGGCAGCGCCGACTTTCCCGTATCGGCTAACGTCCGCTGGACGGACAGGAATTTCCTGGGAAACGGGCAGACCTTCAGCGTGGATGTCACCCTTTCCCCCGTCCAGCAGACCATGAGTTTCAACTTCCTGGAAAAATGGCTTATGGGAAAGCGCTGGTCGGGCGGCCTTGATTTTATGATCAGGCACAGCGAGTTTTCCGGACTGCCCCAGGACATCATCCCGCCGATTTTTGACGGGAACAAGCCCGGCGAGGACGCCTTCCCCGACCCGTTTACCGGCGAGTATGTGTACGACGAGGACGGGAGGCCCTGGCGGGGGCACAACCCGCCGACAGGCGAGGAGATTAGGGAATATGACCTTGTCACCGACTACGAATACGCAGGGGGCACGACCGCCTCGGTAAGTTCCTGGTACAAAATGTCCTACACGTCCTACGATTTCTCCCTGGGGGGATCGACGGGATACAGGTTCCCCACCCCCTACGGGGTGCTTGGCACAAGCCTGGGGCTTCGCACGACACTGACCTACATCGATTACGACGAACAGCTCCACCGCCCCTACCTCGCGACCGACAGGGAAAACCACAGGAACTGGATGTTCGCCAACAGCCTTTCAACGGGCCTGTCCCTTGACAAGCGGGATTTTTATTTCAATCCCAAAACCGGATACTATCTGAGCCAGGTTTTCCGCTTCGTGGGCGGCCCCCTGCACGGCGAGAGGCATTTTTTCAAGACAACCAGCAAAGCCGAGAATTTCAACACCCTTATCAACTGGGAAGTCACCGATGACTGGAGCTACCAGCTTATTCTTGGCCTGCACTCCGAGCTGTCCTTTATCCTGCCTATCTTCTGGGCCCCTTCGGGCTACAACAGGCTGACTGCGGGGACAAACGACCTGCTCTGGATTGACGGCATGTACCTGGCCCGCGGCTGGAGCCGGGAGCTTGACAAACGGGTCATCTGGGACAACTGGATAGAGCTGCGCATGCCCATATCGGAGAGAATCGTGTGGTTCGATCTTTTCTTTGACATGGTTGGCCGCTGGAACACCCCCGACCAGTTTCAGGAGTTTACCGTCCAGGATTTTCTTTTTGGCCTTGGCGCGGGCTTCCGTTTTTCCATACCCCAGTTCCCCATACGCTTTTATGTGGCAAAGCGCTTCCTGAAGGACAACATCCTGGGGGCCGCGGACTGGCAGCAGGGTTCCCTTTTCCGCGACAGCGCGGGGCTGGATTTCGTGTTTTCAATCGGATATGAAATATTTAATCAGTAGACCAGGAGAAATTATATGAAAAACCGCTATGCCTTTTTTATCGTGCTGGGCCTGTGCGTTTTGGCTCCCGCTTTTGCGGAACAGCTGACCACCGTGGGGATTGTCGACGTGGCGAAAGTCAGCACCGCTTTTTTCCGCGATTCCCAGGCCGTGCGGGAGCTTGAGGATCTGACTGTCCGGCTGCAGTCGGAGCTTGACGGCATCACCGCCGAGATCAACCGGCTCAAGGACAGGAAGCTCCAGGCGGAAAACTCCGGCGACCAGGCCCAGGCGCTGAAGCTGGACGAGGAAATCTATAACAGGACAAACTACCTGCGCGATTACTTCCGCGTCAAAAACACCCAGCTCCAGGAACGCCGGATCCGCCTTGCGGAATCCTCCGCTTTTTTGGCCCAGCTTCAGCAGGCCATCGCCTTCATAGCCGAGGACCAGGGCTACAATGTCATTATCAAAAGCAGCGACCCGAACCTTCTGTGGTGGAGCCGCCAGGTGGACATTACCGAGCTTGTCATCGCGCGGCTTCTGCAAAGCTCGCGCTGAGATTTTACCGCCGGCTTCACGGAACGGACACAGGCAAAAAAAACACACTCTCTCTTTTCCCCGATCCGCTGTGGGCGGCCCCATTCCCGCCGTGGGCGGGAATGGGGCTTGATGGAAAACGGGAAAAGAGCTATCGTCAGGGTGGGCGCCGGGGCGGGAAGGCGGAACGGGTTTCCGATTTTTGCTTTTTCCACTCGACCAAAACCCGGCATTTCTGGTAAAATGTAGGATATATGACGAAAGACACTCCCATGATGACCCAGTACGCTCGGATAAAGCAGATGCACAAAGACGCGGTGCTTTTTTTCCGGCTGGGGGATTTTTACGAAATGTTCGGGCCGGACGCGAGGGAAGTCAGCACGCTTCTGGGTCTTACCCTGACCCAGCGCCAGGGGAATCCCATGTGCGGCATCCCCTACCACGCCTCCCGGAGCTATATAGCGCGGCTGCTCAAAGCCGGAAAAAAAATCGCGATCTGCGAACAGATCAGCCTCCCGGGGAAGGGGCTTGTGGATCGCGAGGTCGTGGAGGTCATCACCCCCGGAACCGTCGTGGACGAGGATTATCTTGACAGGGAGCAGAACAACTACATCGTGTCGGCCGCGGAGGCGGCGAAAGGCCTGTCCTTTGCGGCGGTCGATGTGTCCACGGGGGATTTCAGCGCGACATGGTTTCCCGCCCAGACGCGCGCGGAGGGTCTGCGCAAAGAGCTG
>JAISXE010000292.1 GCA_031270615.1 Spirochaetia bacterium | reverse complement strand
GAAGGCATGGGGGCGGACTGCAGTTCCCTGCCGGAGCTTCTGCTGGCCCAAAAGGCGGGGCTTTCGGGCGAAGAGCTCATGTTTACCTCAAACGACACGCCGGCCGCGGAGTTCCTCAAGGCAAAAGCCATAGGCGCAATCATCAACCTGGACGACATTACCCACATTGATTTTCTGGAAAAAAGCGCGGGGCTTCCCGGACTTCTGTGCATGCGCTACAATCCCGGCCCCCTGAAAGGGGGAAATGCCATCATCGGCAAGCCCGAAGAGGCAAAATACGGCTTTACCCGGCCCCAAATCCTTGAAGGCTACGCTTTGGCGCGGGAAAAAGGCGTGCGGCGCTTTGGCCTGCATACGATGGTCGCATCCAACGAACTGAATCCCGATTATTTTGTGGAAACCGCCGTGATTCTTTTTGAACTTGCCGCGGAAATATTCAAAACCACGGGGATCAGGCTCGAATTTGTCAACCTGGGCGGCGGCGTCGGCATTCCCTACAAACCCGAAGGCGCGCCCGTGGATCTTTTTTATGTTTCAAAAGGCATACGCGAAGCCTACGACAGAATCATCGTAAAAAACAGCCTCGACCCCCTGCGCATCTTTATGGAGAATGGCCGCTGCGTCACCGGACCCTCCGGCTTTCTGGTTGCCAGGGTCATCCACGAAAAAAACATCTACAAAAAATACATCGGCCTGGACGCCTGCATGGCCAATCTCATGCGGCCCGGGATGTACGGGGCCTACCACCACCTCACCGTGCTGGGAAAAGAAGAAGCGCCGCTTACAGAGACCTATGACCTTACCGGCAGCCTGTGCGAGAACAACGACAAGTTTGCCGTGGACAGGAAACTCCCGAAAATCGACATAGGCGACCTCGTGGCGATCCACGACTCCGGCGCCCACGGGCACGCGATGGGTTTCAACTATAACGGGAAACTGCGCTGCGCCGAGTTCCTCCTGAAGGAGGACGGCACCATACAAATGATACGGCGGGCGGAAACGCCGGACGACTACTTCGCCACGCTGGTGGATTGATAGGGCGGAATACCTGGGAGGCGGAAGCCTCCCACTGTCAACAAGTTAAGGCATAGGTCAGCCCGTGGGGCGCCAGGGATTGCAGCGGAAATCCCGCAAGCCCCTTAAGGGGCTGAGGAATTGCAGCGGAAAGCCCGGCTGGTCGTATTTTTGTATCCGCGTAGCGGATACAAAAATACTGCTCGCCCATGCAACCCGGTTTTTTGGCGCGGGAGCGCCAAAAAGGCGCAGATATTTTTCTTAACGTGTTGACAGTGGTTTTACGCTTTTCTTGAAAGTTTAGAATATGCGGCGGCCTTATGGTTTCGCGTTGATCTGAAAAAGCTAAGGAGGGGATATGACATTTGAGATTATTGACGACACATGCACGGGAGTAAACCCGACGATTATCAAGGTGATCGGCGTGGGCGGCGGCGGGAGCAACGCGGTGAATAGGATGATTTCGGCGGGCTTGAAGGGCGTGCAGTTCATCGCCGTGAATACCGACCTGAAGGATTTGCACAAATCCAGCGCGCAGGACCGCATACAACTGGGCGCCAAACTTACCGGGGGACTCGGCTCGGGGGGGGACCCCGAGAAGGGCGAGAAGGCCGCCCTTGAGGACAAGGAGCAGATCCAGGAGTTCGTCAAGGGGGCCGACATGGTTTTTGTCACTGCCGGCATGGGCGGCGGCACGGGCACGGGGGCGGCCCCCGTCATCGCGAAGGTTGCCAAGGATATGGGCATTCTGACTGTCGCGATTGTGACAAAGCCTTTTGTCTTTGAGGGGAAAAAGAGGGCCAAAATCGCCGAAGAGGGCATCGCGAAACTCCACGCGGGGGTGGATACCCTTATCGCCATACCCAACCAGCATATCTTTAAGGTGGTTGACCCGAAAATTCCCATACGGGACGCATTCCTTGCGGCGGATGACGTTCTGCGCCAGGGCGTGCAGGGCATATCCGACATCATAACGCGCACCGGCGACATCAGTATCGATTTCGCCGACGTGAAGGCCGTTATGTGCGAACAGGGCGATGCCCTTATGGGCATAGGCCGCGGGCACGGGAACAACCGTGTCTGCGATGCCGCCTCGAACGCCATCACCAACGAGCTTTTTGAGTTCGCCAGCTTTGAAGGGGCAAAAGGCCTTCTGGTGAATGTCGTCGGCGGAAGCGATTTTTCCCTCGGCGAATATGCGGAAATCATGACCATCATTACGGAGCGCGCCTCGGAGGACGCCACGATCATCTCCGGCTATTCCATCGATGAGGGCATCGAAGACGAGATCCAGGTCACGGTCATCGCTACCGGCGCGGATAAGGGCAAAAGCGACGCCTGCCGCGGGGAGTCCAGGAATTCCGCGTGCGGCCAGCTTTTGGAATCGGCCGCAGGGGACGGCTATATCCCGCTCCACGTCTGGGAGGAGAGAATGGGAGGCAGGCGGACCTTCCGCGCCGGCGAGGTCTATAGCGGGGCGGATGTTTTCGCGGCGGGCGATCTGGATGTCCCGGCGGTCCGCCGGATGGGCCAGACGCTGCCCGGAAGCGGGCTTGGGAAATAAGGGGCGGGCGAAGAAAGTGGAGCGCGCTTCCTGCCTCGCGGCATACGAGGAATATCTTGTGGTGGAGAAAGGCCTGGCGCCCCTGTCCGTGGAAACCTACCTGCGGGAACTGGGCCGCTACCTGGATTTTCTGAAAACCAGGGGCCTGCGCCCGGAAAAGGTGGACGCCCGGCTTGTTTCTGCGTATCTTGAATCAAGAAGGGACAAAAACGGCATTTCCGTCCGGTCTTCGGCAAAGGCCCAGAGCACGTTGAGGGGGTTTTACCGCTTTCTGGTGCGGGAGGGCAAATGTGTGGGCAATCCCGCCGCGGGCCTGAAAATGCCGAAAGTGCTGCGGCCCATTCCGGAGGTTTTTTCGGAAAAGGACATCGACACTATCCTTGACGCCGCCGATGTCCTGACTCCCGGCGGCCTCCGCGACCGCTGCCTCTTCGAGCTTATCTATTCCTCGGGGCTGCGGATTTCCGAGGCTGCCGGCCTTACCCTTGACCGGGTCCACCTGAAAGAGGGTATTCTGAGGGTGGCGGGGAAGGGCCGCAGGGAACGGCTTGTTCCTGTGGGGGGAGAGGCGGAGGCCTGGATATGCCGCTATCTCGCGGAGGCCAGGCCCCTGTTCGCGGCGAAGCGGTCGGCCCGGCTGAAACCCGCGCCGGAGCTTTTTTTGAATTACCGGGGAAATCCCCTGGGGCGCAAGGGGATGTGGAAGCGTTTCAAGGAAATCCTTCTGAAGGCTAACGCCCACGGCAAGGTACACGGCCTTCGGCATTCCTTCGCGACGCATCTTTTGAAAGGCGGGGCGAACCTGCGCGCGGTGCAGGCTCTTCTGGGGCATGTGGACATTTCCACAACCCAGATTTATACCCATGTGGACCAGGAGGCGCTGGAAAACGCCCACCACAGCTATCATCCGAGGGGGGCCCTGCCGCGGGGGCAAAAATGAAGATGTATTACGGATGCGGGACTGGAAAAAAACTGGTGTTTCTCATCTTCGCGCTTTTGGCCGTGGTTTCCTGCTCGCGGGAAAAGGAAAAAATCGCGCAGCGGCTTCTGGAATTTGAATCGCCGCCGTACGAGGCGCTTGCGGACAATTCGCGCATCGCGGAGCTTGAACGGGACGTGGCGAAATACAAGGCGCTTGTGGAAGAGAAAGTCGGGGCCGCCGACACCCTGGGCGCCTACTATAAACTTCTTGCCCTCGCCTATCTTGACAAAGCCATGTACGGCAAGGCGCTGGAAGCCATTGAGGATGCCATCCGCATCCACCCGGAGCAGCACACGCTGTTTATTTACCGCGCGATTTCGGCGGCGCGCCTTGCGAAGGCGCTGAAGGACGAGGCGGAAAAAGACCGGTACATGAAGACCTCGGAAGATTCCTACCTCAGGGCCATTGAGCTGAATCCCTCCTCGACCCAGGCGATGTACGGTTTGGCAATTCTCTATATCTATGAGCTGGACAAGGCGGAAAACGCGCTGCCGCTTGTGGAAAAAATCCTGCGCAAGGAGACTAGGAACGTTGATGCGATGTTCCTGCTGGCGGCGACGCATTACCTTATGGGAAATACGGAAGGCGCTTTGGAAACCTACGACAAAATCATCGCCACATCCGAGGCGGGAACGCGGCGGGACGATGCGAAGAAAAACAAAGAGCGGATCCTCGAGGAGGCCATGCGGTGACGGACGCTGTTCTGCTTATGGCGATAAACGAAATCCCCTGCCTGCGCTGGAACGAAAAACTCGCGCTCCTGTATCGCGCCGCCGACACCTGTGCCCTGTGCGC
The DNA here is from genome assembly GCA_031270615.1 of Spirochaetia bacterium. Taxonomy (GTDB): domain Bacteria; phylum Spirochaetota; class Spirochaetia; order DTKZ01; family DTKZ01; genus JAISAF01. The sequence continues at coordinate 6,314 of JAISXE010000292.1, read as the reverse complement.
CCTGTCCGCGGCAGCCATCCAGGACATGGGCGGACGCCGTTTGCGGAACCTTGACTGGAAAACCGCGGACTTTGTGCGCAGGGCCGAAGGGCTTCAGAAGATCGCCGCGTCGCGGAACATCAGGCTTCTTGCGTATAACGATCCCGCCTATCCGCCGCAGCTTCGGGAAATATACGAGCCGCCCTTCCTTCTTTTTTGTCGGGGGGAAGTCCCCGCCTGGGACTCATTCTTCCTTGCCATTGTGGGAACGAGGCGCCCTTCGGCAGCCGGAAGGCGGGCCGCCTGGAAAACCGCCGGGGAGGCGGCGGCCTGCGGCGTGCGGGTCGTGTCGGGCCTTGCCCAGGGTATTGACGGGGAGGCCCACCGGGGCTGCCTGGACGCGAAGGGACAAACCATAGCCGTGCTGGGAAACGGCGCGGACACGGTGTACCCCTCTTCCCACAGGGCTTTGGCTTCCCGGATTCTGGACTCCGGCGGGCTTCTTGTGACGGAGTACGCCCCGCAGGCCGGCGTGCGCAAGCACTTTTTCCCCGGGCGCAACAGGATCATCAGCGGGATTTCCCGCGCCGTGCTTGTGGTGGAGGCACCGGCCAAATCCGGCGCGCTCATCACCTGCGGCTTCGCGTTCCAGCAGGGCCGCGACCTGTATGTGCACGCCTGCGGCCTGCGGGGCGAGGCGGGGGAAGGCTGCCTCGGCCTTGCCGGGGAAGGCGTGCCCGTGGTGGGCTCGTTTTCCGACATTATCCGCGACTGGGGCGGGGAAAGCCCGGCCGCCGCCTTCCGCGAGCAAAAAAGCCCGCGCGCCTGCGGCCCGGGGAAAACCCAGGCTTTTTTTCTGGAGGAAGAATTGGCGGGAAACCTGGCCCGACATCAGGGAAACTATTTTAGGAGAACGCAAGATGGCTGAAAAGAAGCCCCACACCCTGCTTATTGTGGAATCGCCCGCAAAGGCCAAGACAATCGAAAAATACCTCGGCCCGGGCTATACTGTCATGGCCTCCATAGGCCACCTCATCGACTTGCCCAAGTCCCGCACCGCCATTGACGTGGAGCATGACTTTGAACCGGAATACATCACCGTCCGGGGAAAGGCGAAAATCCTGAAAGAGCTGCAAAGCGCGGCAAACAAGGCGGGGCATGTGCTTCTGGCTTCCGATAACGACCGCGAGGGGGAGGCCATTTCCTTTCACCTGCAAAACGCGCTTACGAAGAAGAACCCCAGGCTTGCCATCGAAAGGATCGTCTTTAACGAGATCACCCCCTCCGCCATCCGCGAGGCCGTTGACCATCCCGGAAAAATCGACATGGAAAAGGTAAGCGCCCAGAAGGCGCGGCGCGTTCTGGACCGCATCGTGGGCTACAACCTTTCGCCGATCCTGTGGGAGAAAGTCAAAAACGGGCTTTCGGCCGGCCGCGTGCAGAGCGTCGCCCTGCGGCTCATCTGCGAGCGGGAGAAGGAAGTGGAATCTTTCATCCCGGAAGAATACTGGACCCTCGCCGTGGAGCTTTCCAAGGGGAAGGCGCGTTTTACCGCGCAGATGATCCGCGTTGGCGATAAAAAAAACGCGGCGGAGGCCCGCCCCGGCGAGGACGCGCCCCCGGCGGACAGGGGGGACATGAGGTCCCGCCAGGATATCCACGACCTTATGCGGCGGCTGGAGAACGAGGTGTTTACCGTTAGCGATATCAAGGAAACCGAAAGGAGCCTGAAGGCCCGGCCTCCGTTTACCACTTCGCAGCTCCAGCAGACCGCGGCGAACCGCCTGGGCTTTACCTCGCGAAAAACCATGTCCATTGCCCAGCAGCTCTACGAAGGCATCGCCATTGGCGGGGGCCGCATCGGCCTTATCACCTATATGAGGACGGACTCCACGCGCGTTTCCGCCCTTGCCTTGGAGGAGGTGCGCAAGTTCATCGGCGAGACCTATCCCGACGGCCTGCCCGCCCAGCCGAACTCCTACAGCGTGGCAAAAAGCTCGCAGGACGCGCACGAAGCCATACGGCCCACGATGGTCAGCTACACGCCCGAATCGGTAAAGGCCTACCTGAGCAAGGACCAGGAACGCCTGTATTCGATTATCTGGGAACGCTTCGTTTCCTCCCAGATGACGAACGCGAAAACGAAAACCCTTTCCGTCGACATAAGCGCCGCCGACGCGCTGTTCCGGGTTTCCTACACGAAAACCACCGAGAAGGGGTTTCAGGCCGCGCTGAACGTTTTGGCCTCAAAGGAAACGGGCAAAAAACTGCCGGCCCTGAAAGTCGGCGAGATCCTTGTCAAGGAAAAATTCCTGCCGGAGCAGCACTTCACCACAGGCCCCGCCCGTTATACCGACGCCACCATCGTGAAAACCCTGGAGGAAAAAGGCATCGGCCGGCCGTCCACCTACGCCTCCATAATTTCCGTTTTGATAGAACGCTACTACGTCGAGCGCAGGAACCGGCAGCTTATCCCCACCCAGCTTGGCCGGACGATCTACGGGCTTCTCATCAACTCCTTCCCCGATATCCTTGATGTCAATTTTACCGCAGGCATGGAGTCCCTGCTGGACAGGGTGGAAAGCGAAGGCGCGGACTGGGTGGGCATGATTCGCGAGTTCTACGGCCCCTTCAAACAGAAAGTGGAGTATGTAAGCGAAACCCTCCAGTCCATGAAGGGAACCCTGGACGAGGAAACGGATTTTGTCTGCGAAAAATGCGGCCGCAAAATGATCAAGAAGCTGGGCCGCTTCGGGTTCTTCCTTGCCTGTTCGGGCTTTCCCGAATGCAGGAACACGAGATCCATTCCCCTGGCCGACTGCCCCAAACCGGGCTGCGGCGGGAAGATCGTCGCGCGCCGCAAGCAAAAAGGCAGGGGCAAGGAGTTTTACGGCTGCACGAATTACCCGGACTGCGACTTTATCAGCCACTTCAAGCCCACTTCTTCCACCTGCCCAAAGTGCGGCTGGTTCCTTGTGGAAAAAAGCGACAAAAAGCGCGGGACATACAAGGCCTGCATAAACAAAGACTGCGATTACCTGCATACGGCGGCGGAGGACGAGGAAGCCTTCGAGCAGAAGGTCGAGGACCAATAAGGATGGATGGGATGGATGGATTGAACAGATCGACTGGATCGAATGAATCGGTGGAAGCGGAAAGACTGAAACAGGAGTATCTTGATTACCTGGGAAAGGTGCGTTTCCTTTCGCCGGCGACGCTCAAGGCCTACGGCCTGGACATAGCCTCCTTTCTGGACTGGCTTGCCCGGGTGCGACTCCCGGCCCGGTGCCTGCGTCCTGCGGACATACGGGGCTACCTTGCGCGCCTTTCCCGGCGGAAGCTGAATCCCGCCTCGGTAAACCGCGCGCTTGCCGCGCTGCGGGGCATGTACGCCTTTGCCGTGGAGCGCGGCATGCTCCCGGCAAACCCCTTTGACGGGGTGCAAAGCCTGAAAGAATCCAAACCCCTGCCCAGGGTCTTGTTCGAGGAAGACATGGACAGGCTTCTTGACGGCTGGGACAGGGAGGAGGACGGGAGCGAGGGCGAAAAATTCATCGCCGCCCGCAACAAGGCCCTTTTCGAGTTTTTGTACTCCACCGGCTGCCGCGTCGGGGAGGCCCTCTGCGTCAAAGCCGCCTCGGGGAAAAAGGTTTCCGGCGCCGTCTGGGGGCCCGGGATGGGCCGCGTGAAGATTCGCGGAAAAGGCGGCAGGGAACGCTTTGTCTTTGTCGGGGATTCGGCGCGCTTGGCCCTGGAAGCCTATCTTCCCCTGCGGCTGGAACGGATCGCGCAGGCGCGCCGGCCCGGCGTCCCCCCCCCGGAGGCCCTGTTCGTCAACTTCCGGGGAGGCGCCTTGACCCCGCGCGGCGTCTTTTTTCTTTTGATGCAAAGCCTCCGGGAGAAAGGCATAGAAAAACCCGCCAGCCCCCATACCCTGCGGCACAGCTTCGCCACGCACATATTGAACAGGGGCGCGGATCTGCGCCACGTCCAGGAGCTTCTGGGACACGCGGGCCTTTCCACGACCCAGGTCTATACCCACCTGAGCCTTGACGCCTTGAAGGACATCCACGCGAAAGCCCACCCCCACGGTCTTCGGCGCGTAAAGGCAGGTGCCGTATGACGGAAACGGGATTCCACGGAACGACGATCCTTGCCGTGCGGCGCGAGGGCAAAACGGCTATGGCCGGGGACGGGCAGGTGACTTTGGGAACCACGGTGATGAAAGCCTCCGCCCGCAAGGTGCGGAAAATATACGACGGGAAGATCATCGTGGGTTTTGCCGGTGCCACCGCCGACGCCTTTACCCTGTTTGAACGCTTCGAGGCGAAAATCAAGGAGTACTCCGGAGACCTGACCCGCTCCGCCGTGGAGCTGGCAAAGGACTGGAGAACCGACAGGCTGCTTCGCCGCCTGGAGGCCCTCCTGCTTGTGGCCGACAAGGAAAAAATGTTTGTCCTGTCGGGAACCGGCGATGTCATCGAACCCGACGAAGGGGCCATCGCCGTGGGCTCCGGGGGCAATTACGCCTACGCGGCTGCGCTCGCTTTCTTGCAGGCCTCCGGGCTTTCCGCCCGTGAGATTGCCGAACGCTCGCTGAAAATCGCGAGCGGTATCTGTATCTATACCAACGACAATATTCTTGTGGAGGAAATCGGATGAGGGCAGGATTTGACCAGTTGACACCCCGGCAGATCGTCGAGGAGCTTGATAAATACATCGTGGGCCAGACCAAGGCGAAAAAAGCCGTCGCCATTGCCCTGCGCAACAGAATCCGCAGGCAGAGGCTGCCGGCAGAGCTGCGCGACGAGGTGGCCCCCAAGAACATCATCATGATAGGGCCGACGGGGGTGGGCAAAACCGAAATCGCGCGGCGCATTTCCAAGCTGACGGGCGCGCCCTTCATCAAGGTGGAGGCGACAAAATACACCGAGGTCGGCTATGTGGGGCGCGATGTGGAAAGCATGGTGCGGGACCTGATGTCCGTCTCCATGTCGATGGTAAAAACGGAACTCCAGGAGGAAGTGCGCCAGGAGGCCGAGCGCAGGACCCAGGACGCGCTTATCGATCTTCTTCTTCCCGGCCTGCGAAAGCCGCCCCAGCAGTCCGCGGAAAACCAGCAGATGAGTTTCCCCTTCTTTGGGGACGCCGCCGGGGAGGGAACCCCCCCCGCCGCCAGGCAGCCGGAAGAAGCCCCCGCCGAACAGGCCCCTCCCGAACCCGCCCCCTCCAAGGCCGACACGGAGAAGACCATCGAGATCTTCCGCAAAAAACTCGCCAAGGGGGAACTGGAGGAGAAGTTCGTGGAAATCGACGCCTCTAGCGGCCCCCCGCCCACGACCATCGAGATTTTTTCCGGCAACAGCTTCGAGGCCATGGACATGAACATCGGCGGCTTCATAAAAAACATGATGGGCGGCGGCTGGCGGAAAAAGAAAAAAGTCACGGTGGGGCAGGCGCGCGAGATTCTGCTGGCCGAGGAGATGGACAAGCTGATCGACACGGACAAAGTAACCGACATCGCGCGCGAACGCGCCGAGCAGATGGGCATCATCTTCATCGACGAAATCGACAAAATCGCCTCCAAGGAAGGGCGCACCGGCGCGGATGTCTCCCGCGAAGGCGTGCAGCGGGACATCCTGCCCATCGTGGAAGGCAGCAAGGTAAACACGAAGTACGGCATGGTGGACACCGCGCATATCCTTTTTATCGCGGCGGGGGCCTTCCACATCTCCAAACCGAGCGACCTCATCCCGGAGCTTCAGGGACGCTTTCCCATCCGGGTGGAGCTGGGCGCCCTGACCAAGGATGACTTCATCCGCATCCTGACCCAGCCGCAGAACGCGCTTATCAAGCAGTACACCGAGCTTCTGAAAACCGAGGAGGTAACCCTGGATTTCGACGAAAGCGCCGTCACCCGGCTTGCCGAGCTTGCCGCCGATGTCAACTCCCAGTCGGAGAATATTGGCGCGCGGCGGCTGCACACGATCATGGAGCTGCTCCTGGAGGATGTTTCGTATAACGCGCCGGACCTCAAGGGCCAGAGTATTGCCGTGACCGCGAGCTATGTCGATGAAAAACTCAAAGACGTGGCGCAAAACCAGGATCTGAGCAGGTACATACTGTGAAAACGCGGCAATTCCGATTTCGGGAAAATTCAAGGCTTGGTATGGCCTCAACAGGGGATAGTAGCGACGCTTTTTCATTTTGGGCGTATTTTTGTTTCGTGAGGTTGTTCCAAAACCCGAGAAGCCCGTGGGGCGCAAGGGATTGCAGCGGAAATCCCGCAAGCCCCGCAGGGGCTGAGGAATTGCAGCGGAAAGCCCGGTTTTTGG
>JAISXE010000279.1 GCA_031270615.1 Spirochaetia bacterium | reverse complement strand
GCCGCCTGGTTCTGAGTGAACCGCCTGTCGGCGGTTCACAACTACCGTATCCTGAGCCGCGGCTCCCTTGCCGATCTTCCGCAAAGGCGGTATGCTGTAGGTTCAGGGGGTTTTCAATGCGTTTATATTCAGGGCGGCAGCTCGTATCGGCTACTCTTGCGGGAATCGTTTTGGTTTTCTCTCTTGCCTTTGGCTGCGGACTTATCCGCATGGGCGGCGGGGAGGAGCCGCAGAGCGGGGCTTCCGCCGGGGAGGAAGGCCCCGCCGCAGCGCAGGCGGAGGGCTTTACCCTTCAGACCTCCCTGCCCCGCTACGAGGCCATTCCCGTAGATAACGGCGGGAAACTCACCGAGGACGAGGCCATGAACGTGCGGGTGTACGAAACGCGCAACGAGGGCGTGGTCAACATCACCACGGAAGTGCTTGCCTACAACTGGTTTCTGGAACCCGTTCCCCGTGAGGGCGGAACAGGCTCCGGGTCCATCATTGACACGCGGGGTTATGTCCTGACGAACAAGCACGTTGTGTCAAAGGCCTACAAGGTTTTTGTCAGCCTCGCCGACCAGACCCAGGTGGAGGGGACGGTTGTGGGCATCGATTCGGAAAACGACCTCGCGGTGGTCAAGTTCGCTCCTGGCGCGAGAAAACTCACGACGATCCCCATGGGAAGCTCCGGGGGCCTGAAAGTCGGGCAAAAGGTTCTGGCCATCGGGAATCCCTTCGCGTTTGACCGCACCCTTACCACGGGCATCGTTTCCGGCCTGGGGCGGCCCATCAGGACCGATTCGGGCCTCGTTATCCGGGGAATGATTCAGACGGACGCCTCGATCAATCCAGGGAACTCCGGCGGGCCGCTTCTGAATTCATCGGGCGAGATGATCGGCATCAACACGATGATCTACTCGCCCTCCGGCGGCTCGGTGGGCATAGGGTTCGCCGTGCCGGTGGACACGGCCCGCCGCGTCGTGCCGGAGCTTATCAGGTTCGGCAAGGTCAAGCGCGGCTGGATAGACATTGTTCCCGTGCAGCTTTTCCCCGCCCTGGTCAACCACGCGAAGCTGCCCGTGTCCCAGGGCCTTCTGGTTTCGCGGGCACTGCCCGGGGGCAGCGCCGAGAAGGCGGGAATCCGCGGCGGCTCCCGCTCGGACGCCGTGCGCTACGGAAACTCCATCATCTATCTTGGGGGGGACATCATCGTGGAGGTTGACGGCATGGAAACCGAAAGCATCTCGGACCTCTACACCGCGCTGGAGGACAACAAACCCGGCGAGCGCGTCGTGGTCAAGGCTTACCGGGAGGGCAAGCTGATGAGTTTCACGCTTCCCCTCTCCGAGCGCCCCGAAAACGTCCAGTGGGAATAGCATGGCGGAATCCAGGTTCCAGGTGGAAGCGGCCTTTGACCCGGCCGGCGACCAGCCGCAGGCCATAGAGGGGCTTACCGGCGGGGTGCGCTCGGGCCTGCGCTGGCAGGCCTTAAAGGGCGTAACCGGCTCGGGGAAGACCTTTACCATGGCAAAGATCATCGAAAAGACGGGCATGCCGACGCTGGTCATTTCGCATAACAAAACCCTCGCGGCCCAGCTCTACCGGGAGTTCAAGGAGTTTTTTCCGCATAACGCCGTGGAATACTTTGTTTCCTACTACGACTACTACCAGCCGGAGGCCTATGTCGCCTCGAAGGATCTGTACATAGAAAAGGACTCCTCCATCAATGACGAAATAGACCGGATGCGCCTGTCGGCAACCACGTCTTTAAGCGAGAGGAGCGACGTCATCGTGGTGGCAACCGTCTCCTGCATCTACGGCCTGGGCAGCCCCGAAATGTACCGCACTATGCGCGTGCGCCTTGACCGCGGCCTGCGCAGCGACCCAATAAAAGTCAGGCCCAAACTCGTGTCCCTCCAGTACGAGCGCAACGACGCCGTGCTGAAGCGCGGCAGCTTCCGCATCCGGGGCGACGTTATGGAAATCTGCCCCGCCTACCAGGAGGAGGCGTACCGCATCGAGTTCGACTGGGACGAGGTAAAAAGCATCCGCAAATTCCACCCGACAAGCGGCGAGATCCTCGCGGAGCTTGACACCCTCTTCATCTATCCGGCCAAACATTTTGTCATGCCGGAAGACCAGGTGCGCCTTGCCAGCGAGAAAATCCGCGAGGAGCTTGGGAAGAGGCATGGAGAGCTTCTGGCCGCGAAACGCCTGGTGGAGGCCCAGCGCCTGAAGGCCCGCACGGAATATGACCTCGAAATGCTTGCCGAAATGGGCTACTGCCCGGGAATAGAGAATTATTCCCGCCACCTTTCGGGCCGGCAGGAGGGGGAGCGCCCGGCCGTCCTTATCGATTATTTTCCCGAAAAATACCTGTGCTTCATCGACGAATCCCACGTTACCCTGCCGCAACTGCGCGCCATGTATAACGGCGACCGGGCGCGGAAAACCTCCCTGGTTGAGTACGGCTTCCGCCTGCCCTCCGCCCTCGACAACCGCCCGCTTTTTTACGCCGAAATCGAGGAGCTTTTGGACACGACGATCTTCGTTTCCGCCACGCCCGGGGAAGAAGAGATGGAAAAATCCCAAAAGGTGGTGGAGCAGCTTATCCGGCCCACGGGCCTTCTGGACCCGCGGATCAGCGTGCGGCCCTCCGAAGGCCAGATCGAGGACCTGTATGCGGAAATCAAAAAGCGCATCAAGGCGGGGGAGCGCACCCTGGTGACAACCCTTACCAAGAAAATGGCCGAGGACCTGACGAATTACTTTGAAGGCATGGGGCTGAAAGTGCGCTACATCCACTCGGAGGTGGAAACAATCGAGAGGGTTGAAATCCTCACCGGCCTGCGCGCGGGGAAGTTCGATGTCCTTGTGGGCATCAACCTTTTGCGCGAGGGGCTTGACCTGCCGGAAGTTTCGCTCATCGCCATACTCGACGCGGACAAGATAGGCTTTCTGCGTTCCGCCACAAGCCTTATCCAGACCATAGGCCGCGCGGCGCGCAACGCGGGCGGGACCGTCATCATGTACGCGGACCGCCGCTCGCCCGCGATGGAAGAGGCGATAGCCGAAACGGAGCGCCGCCGGAACATCCAGCAGGCCTACAACAGCCAGCACGGCATCACGCCGAAAACCATCAAAAAAGCCGTCATCGACATCCTGCGGCGCCAGGCCGGGGAAAAACGCGAAACCGAGCAGCTCAACATCGAGGTCATCAAAAAAAGCTACAACGTCCTTATTCCCAAGGAACGCGCGGCCCTTATCAAGGCCCTTGAGGCCCAGATGCTCGAACACGCGAAAAACCTGGAATACGAGGAGGCGGCCCTCTGCCGGGACGAAATCGACCGCATCAAAAACCGGGAAGGCTGAAAAGAAATTTTACCACCGACCACACAGACGAAGAATCGACAGAAAAAAAAGAGTTTTTTAGAAACCTCAGTTTCAACAAGTTAAGAAAAAGATCTGCGCCTTTTTGGCGCTCCCGCGCCAAAAACCGGGTTGCATGGGCGAGCAGCAATTTTGCGAAGCAAAATTGCGACCAGCCCCTGGTGCCCCACGGGCTGATTGCGGACCAGCAATTTTACATTTACCCGTCCGGTTCATCCCCAAGGACGAAAATCAGGAACTCTTCCCAGCTCTCATGCAGAAAACGCCGAAACGAAAATCGCAACCCCTCGAAAAATGTCTCCCGCCTCCCAAAGGACGCCCAGCTCTTCTGATATTCCTCCTCCATAAGCAGCATCAGCCCGTGCATTAAAAATCCCAGCAGATTTAACACCACATATATCTCACAGGCATGCTCCTTCCCGTGCCCAAAGTTGTGTTCCAG
>JAISXE010000244.1 GCA_031270615.1 Spirochaetia bacterium | reverse complement strand
GGAAACCTGCGCCCTCGCGCCCGCGGGAATAAAGTGCGTCATCGCGGGGGGGCGCGTTGCCTATGAGGGAGCTTGAAATCCTTGTCGCGGATCCCGCGAAAAACATCACGGTTTTTGTTTTAGGCGCGGCGGAAAACCGGGCCGAAACCGCCAGGGCGCTTATGGCGGACTCCGCGCTGAAGGCCGAACAGGTTGGCTTTGTGGTTCCGCCTGAAGGCTATACGGAAGCGCCCGGCCCGCAAAAACAAAAAGGCCTCTGGCGGCTTGAAATGGCGGGCGGCGAGTTCTGCGGCAACGCGGCTAGGGCCTTCGGCCTTTTTGTGGCGCGCGAATTGGGGCTTGCCGGGGATCTTGCCCTTTCCATAGAAATAAGCGGGGCGTCCGGCCCGCTTCCCGTGCGCGTGTCCACATCGGAAGGAACCGCCGAAGTGGATATGCCCAAACCGCTCGCGCACTCTTCCATCGCCTGCCAGGGCGCGGACCTGCCTGTAATCGTTTTTGAGGGCATCACGCAGGTCATAGCGCCTGAGGCGCCGCCTTCCCGGGAGGCCTTCTTGGCGCTGAAAAAAACCGTCGAGGAAAAAGGCCCCGCGCCCGATGCTTTTGGGGTGATGTTCTGGGAGGCCGCGCGGAATTTCATGACGCCCGCGGTGTATGTGTACGCGACGGATTCCCTGGTTTTTGAGTCAAGCTGCGGCTCGGGCAGCGCGGCCCTGGCGCTCTGGCAAAGCCGGGACCTGCGGGACGGGGAAGCCCGCGCCGCCGTGGCGCAGCCCGGCGGGCTTATAGACACCCGCGTCGTGAAAACCGGCGGCAGCCTGGTTTCCGTCTGTATAGGCGGGAAGGTGGGCCTGGGCGAGAAAATGCGGGTATGGTTATGACCCGCCGGCCGCGGCTCAGAACCGCCAAAGGCGGTTCCCCTGCGGGCAACCATGCGCAAGGGATTGAAGCGGAAATCCCGCAAGCCCCGCAGGGGCTGAGGAATTGGAGCGGAAAGCCCGGTTTTTTTTCGGCCGCTGCCGAAAAAAAATGCGCCCAACATCTTCTCTTCGCCCATCACCCCCTGCGCTCACCCCCTTCCCACCACCGAGGGGAATATGCTACCCTCGTAAGCGGGAATCGTTGGCAACGCAAAATTACTGCCGGAGGTTGTGGGCATGGATACAGCAAACATTCAGACTTTGATTGGAATCGGCGGATACCTTATCGCCATGATCGTGATAGGGCTGTGGTGCGCCCGCCGGAGCAACACCGACCCTGAAGAATATTTTTTGGCGCGGCGGAGGTTCGGCCCCTGGCTTGCCGCCCTATCCGCGGAAGCATCGGACATGTCCGGCTGGCTCCTTATGGGCCTGCCCGGAGTGGCGTACTTTACCGGCTACGGGGAAGCCTTCTGGACCGCGCTGGGGCTTTTTATCGGCACCTGGCTCAACTGGGCCCTGGTGGCAAAGCGCCTGCGCGCCTATTCGCAGATAGCGGATAACGCCATTACCCTGCCTGAGTTTTTCAGTAAGCGCTTCCACGACAAAAAGCGCGTCCTCCTTGCCATTGCCGCGCTGATCAGCCTGGTGTTTTTTTCGATATACGTGGGCGCGCAGTTCCTGACATTCGGGAAGCTCTTCAGCTACATCTTTAACACCAACATGATCGCCATGGTCATCCTCGGCGCGAGCATCGTCATGATTTACACCCTTCTGGGCGGGTTCATGGCAGTCGGCGTAACCGACTTTGTTCAGGGCATCATCATGGTCTGCGCCCTGCTCCTTGTTTTGCTGTTCGGCTTCTTTCACGCGGGCGGCGTGGAGGGTGTCGCCGCCAACCTGGCGGGCTTTCCCCGCTTCACCGACTTCTTCGGCATAGCCACCCCGACGCTGGCGGACGGGGTCCAGCAAACCGCAAACGGGATGCCCCAATTCGGCCCCGGCGCGGATTACGGCTTTTTGGCCATCGTGTCAACCATGGCCTGGGGCCTGGGCTACTTCGGAATGCCGCAGGTGCTGGTCCGCTTTATGGCCGTCAAAAAAACGTCCATGATACGCCCCTCCCGGAACATCGCGGTCCTCTGGTGCTTCCTTGCCCAGGCCGCGGCCGTGCTCATCGGCATCATAGGCCGCTCGATCCTCGCCGGGGAAAGCGGCCAACTGCTTTCCGCAAGCGATTCGGAAAACATCTTTATCATCCTGGGAATCCGCTTCTTCCCGCCCATCCTCGCGGGCATCGTTATTTCGGGAATCCTCGCGGCCTCCATGAGTTCCTCCGACTCGTATATGCTCATCGTCGCCTCCTCCCTTGCAAACGACATCTACAAAGACCTCTTCAAAAAAAACGCCTCTGAGGCGCAGGTCATGTGGGTGGCCCGCCTCACCATGCTCGCCGTTACCGTATTCGGCATCCTCATCGCGCTATCGGGAAACCAGTCCATCTTCCGCGTCGTCTCCTACGCCTGGGCCGGCCTGGGCGCGGCGTTCGGCCCGCTTATCCTTTTCAGCCTGTTCTGGAAACGCACCACCTTTCCCGCCGCCGTGGCCGGCATGGTCTGCGGCGGCCTTACGGTCGTAATCTGGAAAAACCTCATTGCCCGGCTGGGAGGCGTCTTCGCCGTCTACGAGCTTCTGCCCGCGTTTCTCATCTCGGCCCTGGCAATCTGGGTGGTAAGCCTGCTGTCCTCCCCGCCTCCCGCGGAAATCATCGCCGAATTTGAAAAAGCCAAAACCGCGGAATTCTGATTTGGAAGGCATGGTTCATCAGCCCCTTTGGGGCTGGCAATTATCGGTATTGATTTGTATGCGCCGCACGCGGCTCTGAATTGTACCCCGTCCGCCCCGCCCGGTAAGTCCGTCGGTTTGCGTAAAAAGGTTCGTGTCTGAAAGTGATCGGGGCTGGTCGCCCATGCATCCTGGGCTGGTCGCAATCCTGGAGACAGGATCGCTGCTCGCCCATGCAACCCGGGTATGAACCATGCCATAAAATCCAATTCCTTGCCAAACGAAGATACCTCGGAGCCTGCTCCGAGGTTCTTCATTTTTCTTTCGGGCGCCTCCCCTGCGCCTGCCGGCAGGCGCAGGGGCCGGGCTTTGCGGGGCTGCGCTATCGCTCCGGCCCCAACGCTCCGCGTTGCGGCTTGCTTCGCAACCCCTCCAATCCCTGGCGCATCAGAAAAAGAAACCAAACCACGGACGGCACACGCCGAAATAAACGCAGGCCCATCAGGGCGTGTCTTTGCCCACCCGGCAACAGGGCGAGAGGCCCAAAAACGGTTCTGTCGTATATAAAGGTGACAGGCCGAATACCAAAAGATGGGGGATTCCGACCAAAAAGCCGGTGTTTTTCCGCATTCTTCCGCGTAAGGCGGGTAATTACGTCGATTCCTTCACGGCTTTCATTGCGGCCAGTTTGGCTTTGACCTGTTCCAGCGTGTATCCCTGGTCAAGAAGTTCAACCACCAGATTTTGGCCTTCCTCGCGGCCTTCCTCGCGCTGGACTTCGCCGTATTCTACCGTGCTCCATTCGGTCAATAACATATTCAACACCTCCGAGGCGTTTGTTTCGGCGTGTGTGGCCAGTGTTTTTCCGCATTCTTCCGCGCAAGGCGAGTGATTACGTCGATTCCTTCACGGTTTTCATTGCGGCCAGTTTGGCTTTAACCTGTTCCAGCGTGTATCCCTGGTCAAAAAGCTCAACCACCAGATTTTGGCCTTCCTCGCGGCCTTCCTCGCGGCCTTCCTCGCGCTGGACTTCGCCGTATTCTACCGTGCTCCATTCGGTCAATAACATATTCAACACCTCCGAGGCGTTTGTTTCCAGGAATTCTTTTAATATGTTGTTTTCGATACAGTGCGCTATGGCCATCCTCATGGCCTTCTCATTGTCGCCGGTTTCTGCCTTAAATTCGCGGACTTTGGCAATAAAAACACTGTATCCCTCCAGTTCCTCGCATTTTTCAACGATGGCCCTGTTGTGCCCGTTATTGATATTGTATACCCTGACCGTCAACTCAAGCGCGGGCGGCACGGCGCCTTTGCCAAGGTGCGGGGCCTTTTCAAACATATCTGACAGGCTCAGGGTTGTCTGGTCAGGGTACGGGGCGGCCCCGTTGTACAGGACAATAAATTCGGGCCGGGGTATGGCGATCGGCTGTGAGGCATACAGTTTTTTCCGTTCGCATATTTTTTCGTATATGCGGCCAATGTATATAAGCAGGCGGATGGCCATATTGGGATTTATCGTACTCTGGTGCTCGATAAGGATTATCAACTTGTTCTCCACCAAAAAGGAAAGGTCGTTGAGTTGTTCCAGAAAAATCACATCCGAAAGCGTGTTTATTTGGATAAGCGCATCGGGGGGCAGGCGTATCCCTTCCAGCGCGCCGTACAGTTCGCGCAGGATTTCCGGGTCGCTGAAAAGAAGGGAAAACACACTGCTTTTATATTCGCGGTTTGAGGCCATACCTCCTCCTAAGTTCTATGATACGTGTTTGCCGCCAGAATATCAATTGGCCGCGCAGGAATTCCAGGTTTCAATAAGTTTGTTATGAAAATTTTGTAACTATTCAGCCGGAGAAGAAAACCACGGACGGCGCGGACAGACACGGACGACACGGGCGGACATGAAAAGAGAATGGGGGATGAGTGTCCTCCTTCGCCTTCGCGCTGCTTTCCCTCTTCCTGTCCGTGTCCCTCCGCCACGTCAGTGTGGTCAGTGGTTTTCTGTATTCTTCCGCGTAAGGTGAGTGAGTAACATATACCTGACAAGGTTTGACCGTATGCCTTCTACCCGATTTTTATGGGCTTGAAAAACATTTCCAAAAAATGGGGGCCTATCCAAATACAAAACCTATTCGACGGGACATCCGGCTTCCACCAAAAGCTTTTTCAGGTTTTCATATTGTTGTTCGTCAATCGTGATTCCAAATTTTTCGCTTTCTTTTTCCTTTCGGTATTCGATTTCTCCCGGAAGCATGATTTCGGTAAAGCCTTCCGCGAGTTTCACGCTCTTCACATCTTCGATATACCCGTCCATTTTTTTGTCAAAAGTTTTCCGTGGCATAAATCTGACCGGATCAAAGACGATAAAAGCCGCTCCCAAGCCGGTACGGCCATCCAATATGTGGAATGACTTCACGCTTCTTGCGTAATTGGAGCCAGACAGCAGGCCGGCAATGATATCAATGGTCATGGCGATGGCGGAACCTTTGGGGCCGCCAATCGGGAAGAGGGTCCCCTTCATTGCTTTTGCGGGGTCGGTCGTAGGGGCGCCGTTTTCATCCTGTGCCCAGCCGGCGGGTATTTCCTTGCCTTGGCGGAGGGCTTTGCGGATTTTTCCCCGCGCAACGACTGTTGCCGCCATATCGGCGTTATAACAGGTGTCGCCGGGGACGGGGATTCCAACGCTAAAGGGACTGGTTCCAAAGTAGGCTTCCATGCCTCCCCAAGGCGCCATGCTCGGCGCGGCGTTTCCGCACATGAACGCAATCATGCCCTGATCCGCCGCTTTTTGCGTATATGTGGAAAGTGTACCGACATTGTTTGTGTTGCGTAATAAAACCATGCCGATGCCGTATATGCGGGCTTTCTCGATAGCCACATCAAGTGCCTTGTGCCCGCCTACCATTCCGATGCCGTCATTCCCGTCAAGCAGTGCGACGGCATCCTGGTCATAGACAACGCTTACCGTGGTTGGCAGGGTAAGCTGCTGCCCGTTTTTGCGCTTTTTTATCACTTCAAGCAGATAAGTGCCATGCGTGGTAACGCCCCGCATATCCGCACGAACCATGCTTTCCGCAACTATCTTTGCGTTCTCTTTTGTTTCACCAAAATGCACCAGGACGGTCTGCGCGTACTTTTCCAGTTTTTCCTTTGAAACTATCACAATCCCTCCTGAGCCTTCTATTTTTCTTCGTCGCTGTCGGCTGCCTTTTTCTTTTTGCCGATGTACAGATAAATAAATGACAACAGGCACGAAATCCCAGCCGCTACGACAGCGACTTTTTGTATTGTATTTCTTGCGGAAACCATCAGATTTCCATTCATGGTGAGGACTCCAAAAAACTGTACCAGAATAAGGATAATCCCCAACAGAATGGTTACAAACATGACAAACGCAAAAATGTTTTCAAATAGTTTACAAAACGTTTTCATAGTTCTTCCTCCTAGGTAATTATGGGGAGTATGCCAACGCCGATCAACAAGCCGACAATAAGGCTTGTGCCGGCATAGTGAAGAATCAGCGGCTTGAAGCATGTATTGGAATTTTCAACATCGGCGATGCCTGCGGCGACATACAACGGAGCGGATGCCGGCGGCGTACAGCCTTCGGTTGCCGCGAAAACGATAATGGCCGACAGCGCCAGCAGGGGATTTACACCCATCGCGGTTAATGCGGTGAAGCATACGCTGCCAGCGGTGACTATCGTGGCTACCGATGTAAGCGGTCCGGCCAAAACCATAATAATGATTCCGATAAGCAACAGCATAATGATAACCGGCACGCCAAGATTCTGCAAATGCGAAAAGACGACTTCCATTTCTTTTTGAAGTCCCATAGTCGTCATAATGCTTGCCCCGGTGTATGCGAAAAACATTGCGCCGCCAACGTTACTGCAGGAATGCAGACAGCCACGAAAAAGGCCGGTCCAGCCTTTGAATGAGCGGGGAAGATGTTTCCGTCCCTCAATAAGCGTAACAATGGTAAGACAAATAGGAATCCATAGAATAAGGTTGACAGCCCCGACGCCTTTTCCTAGATACTCTTTTCCTTTCAGAAAATCAGCCAACGGTCCGGTTGTAAGAAACAGAGGAATAAGGATACCCAAAAAAACGCTGATTGATTTTCCTCCCTCTTTCATCGTCTCTTTCAGGGGGCGTATGTTGCTTGCCTTTTGAATGTGATCTCTTCGTGTATAGTAAAAGACCAGAATGAGCCGGATCAGCAAAACCCACATACCCGCGCAGAAGTTCGCGATATACAATGCGTCAGCCTGAACCGCGTTCGCTATAACAGGCATTGCAAGCAAGGTAAACAAGGCGTTAGAGGGAGGAATGCTCATCCCCAAACTCGCGTTACCGGCGACTATGGTTGTAGATAGTTCCGGTGAGAAACCGGATTCTTTCATCCAGGGGATGGTGATGGCGCCGGATACGGCGGCATTGCCTGAACCCGATCCTGCAACCATGCCCATCAGCGCGCTGGCCATGGTTGAAACATACCCAGCCCCGCCGGCAAGCCGTCCAAAGATGGAGTTTAGAATATGAACCAACCGTACGATGATACCGGTTTTTTGCATCATATAGGCCATAAAGCAAAACGCAACGACGGCGAACAGCGTGCTTTCCGTAGAGGCGTCAACAAAGCTTTCTTTCGTAAGACCCACGATATCCCCGCCGCCGATTATACATACAATCAGTGTTCCCAAATAACCGATAAACATTGATTCGCCAGCAGACCTTTTCAGAAAAGCGTTCCAGATAATTATCAATCCGATAAAGACAATTAGAGAGATGATTCCAATACCTATCATAATCCAATCCTCCTTACATGAACGTCAAATGATTTATAGATACTTTTTTACGATTTTATTTCGCCAGCATGTCCTTTACCCACTGGGGCGCTAAATCCGGAAGCGGCCCTCCTTCTTTTCGCGCTTTCTCGTATTCTGCGATGGTCTTCCTGCGTCCGCCTTCATAGGATACTTTTTTTGCTGTTGCTTCGAGCACCTCATTGATGTGTTCGCGCGGCACTACTGCGATTCCGTCACAGTCGCCCAAAATGAGGTCCCCGGGATTTACTTTTACCCCCGCGCACATAATGGGATGATTGATAGTTCCGGGATTCTTTTTTGCAGGGCCGCGGGGCATCAGTCCCTTTGCGAATACCGGCAAACCGACTTCCAGCGCTCCTTCGTAATCACGGCAATAGCCGTCAACTACCATCGCGAGCAGTCCGATTGCCTTGGCGGTTGACATTATGATGTCGCCGAAATAAGGATACTCTTTGCATCCACCCCCGTTGATAACCATGACATAACCGGGTTTGCTGCTGTACAGCGCGACATGGATTGGCAGATTGTCGCCATCGCCGGTTCCCACCGTCATGGCGGTCCCGACAAATTTCATATTGGGCGCGAGAGGATGCATTTCGGCATCCATGCACCCGTCTCTAGGTATTCCTAAACCTTTCATGCCGTCACACAAATTACAGCTTGAAAATTGCTTTGCCGTTTCAATGATGTTGTTGGGAAGGAGGTCCGGGAATGGTTTCATGTCCGGTTTACTCATACAGGCTCCTTGATGATGAATTAAGATACAGCCCTCAATACAGCAAATATCATGCCAAAATCGGCGGGCTGGAATTTTGTCAGGGGGATTTCTTTATTTGGAGTAAAAAAACCGCCTAATTTGTTCTTTATTATTCTTTAATATAGTTGAGGATAGAAGGAATTTTCGAAAAGGGGATCAGTGAAGATTTTTTGGGGGAAATTAAAAAAGAGAGAAGATGAAAAGATAAAAATTTCATTTTTAATTTCATTCTGAAATACGAATTAATTCATTTCCCGCATCCGCCGCCACAGGGTTGTGACGCTCATGCCGAGAATTTTTGCTACTTCGTACTTGTCGTTGCCGGTTTTTGCAAGCAGTTCCTTGATGAGGGAAGTTTCGATTTCCGAAAGCATCCCTGGTTTCGGGATTCCGCAGCTTTTAAATTTGTCGGCGTTAGTCATCGGTGTTATTGCCTGCGGGATAAGCTCCTCGCCAAGAACCCCGGTTTTGCAAAGCACCATAGCGCGTTCTATAACATTGCGTAATTGCCGGATATTGCCGGGCCAGTCGTTTTCCATCAAACGCCTCCGGGCCGACGGGCTGATCTCATGCACCGCTTTATGAAACTGCTGGTTGTACGCGGCGACAAAGTCCATAGCGAGTTCGATGATGTCTTCTTTTCTTTCGCGTAACGGAGGTATCGTCAGGGAAAGAACGCAGATGCGGTAGTAAAGATCTTCGCGGAAATTACCTTTTTCTACTTCGGTTATCAGATTTTTGTTTGTGGCGGAAAGGATTCGCACGTCAACCGGAATAACCTTGTCGTCGCCCAGCCGGGATATTTCTTTTTCCTGTAGTACCCGCAAAAGCTTTGCCTGCACGTTGAAGGGCATTTCACCGATCTCGTCAAGAAAAATCGTCCCTGTATGGGCAGACTCAAAAAGCCCCATTTTACCCCGCAGGTCCGCACCGGTAAAAGCGCCTTTTACATAGCCGAACAGTTCGCTTTCCAGCAATTCCGGCGGAAGCACCGCGCAGTTAATTGCGATAAAGGGCCTCTTCGCGCGCTTCGAAAAATTGTGGATGCTTTGGGCGAATAATTCCTTGCCTGTGCCGGTTTCCCCTGAAATCAGGATCGTGCTAGTAACCTGGGCAAATTCTTTTGCGGTATCAATTGCCAGCCTGAAATTTTCACTATGGCCTGCAAGGTTATCGAAAGATGCTTTTGCAATATGGCCACTGCCTATCATGGATTTTCTGACCTTGCTTTCAAGGGATTGAATTTTCGTGGCTTCCTGGATTGTGAGTACGGTCCCCAGATTTGATTTGCTGTTCTCCGGGCGGATGGGAATCCCGCTAACCGAAAGGAGGTTGCCCCTGACGATAATCAGTTCTTCGGAAAAATCCTGGTTTTCCCTCACGGCCTTCGGCAGAGTAAGTGCCGGAAGCATTTCCTCGATTTTCCTGTTTTGCCATTCTCCACTCACGATGCCCAGCAGTTTGCGCGCTGTTGGATTCATATTAAAAATGCAGCCGTTTTGATCGATTCCCACGATGCCTTCCGACACGCTTTCGATAATGGAATTAATGATTATATTCTTGTTATCAAGTTCGGTGAGTGTTTTCATGCTGTGGAATGCCTCGTCGATTGCTTGTTCCAGCGAGTATTCCTCTACCTCGATATATAAAGCGTTTAGTCCTATCTGCCGTGCAATTTCAACCGTGCGGCCGCCCCCGATAACGGTCGTGATCCCCCGGCGCTTGAGGCCCCTCAGCACAGTGGGAATTTCGCTTTCCAACCTCAGTTGCACAACGGTGGCGTCTTCCACAAGGTGGCATTCCTGGGCTTTATTGTAGAACTCGGAAAATCCGATAAACGCGACTTTGTCCGAACCGTGCCCGACCTGGGCCAGCGAAGAGGGAAATTCATACAGGGTATGGCGAATGTCAACAACGTGGAGATCAAATTTGTCGCGCAGGATCGAGAGGCTTTTTCCGCGCGAGATAATCACCCGCGTGCCGCCCGCGATGCAGTGCCGGGCTATCCGCAAAATATCGTCTGTTGAATATGCGTCCGCGTATATTGGCAGGGAGTGGCCCTTTCGCTGCAGGATTTTCCGGGCCCGCTCCGATACCAGTTTGTTCGAAATGAGTATGACAATTGGCGAGGCTCCATCCTGCGTGCAGGAATCGGTGTACTCATTCATACGGTTAGATAACGATTATGAGCCGTACCCGGTCATAATCAGCAGGCCGGGCATCCCGTCATGAATGGCGCTATGAGGATAGAGAAAAAATCTCTCTCCCCCTAAATTGTCGAACCGTACTTCCATAGCTCTATTATGGCGAATTTTCGGAAAAAAAGAAAGTGCGGCCTGGGCTACGGCAATGGTTCCATTACGGTGGGCGGCATAAGCAACATTCACAGGGGCCTCGGCGGCGGCAGGTCCAACAACTCCTCCTCGCCGGTCCTGACCAACCTTAGCATCTCGGGCAATTCCGCCGGCAGCGGCGGCGGCATGTCCAACAACTCCTCCTCGCCGGTCCTGACCAACGTTAGCATCTCGGGCAATTCCGCCTCCAGCCACGGCGGCGGCATGTACAACTACGACTCCTCGCCCAAGATCCGCAACAGTATTGTCTGGGGGAATACGGCCCCAGCCCCAAACGGCCCCGCTGTGTACAACGACAGCAGCACTTCCGTCTTTTCCAACAGCATTGTGCAGGGCTCGGGCGGCAGCGGGTCATGGAATACTACGGACTTCGGGACCGACGACGGCGGCAATCTGGATACGGACCCCAA
>JAISXE010000185.1 GCA_031270615.1 Spirochaetia bacterium | reverse complement strand
ACGATGGGCAGAAAAATCGGCGCCAGTACCATGATGGCGGGGGATACGTCCATGACGCAGCCCACAAGAAGCACCAGGCCGTTGATGACGGCAAGGATAACCATGGGATTGTCCGAAATGGCGGTAATGGCCGCGCCCAGAAGCTGCGGGACCCTCCCCACGGTGATGATGTAGGAAATGGCCTGCGCCGCGCCCACAACCAGCATGATGACGGAGCTTGAAAGGGCCGCGTTGACAAAGACTTTGCGGATAAGGGAAAGTTTCAGGCCGCGGTTGATAATCATCGCCACAAGAAACGCGTACACCACTGCCACGGCGGAGGCTTCGGTGGGGGTAAAAACCCCACTCAGCATGCCGCCCAGCATGATGACGGGCAGCATCAGCGAAGGCGCGGCCCTCCAGGTTTCCCGCAGGATAACCGCCAGGGGCGCCCTTTTGCCGACGGGCATGTTTTTCTTCCGCATAAAGAGGTACCAGGTTCCCATAAGGAGGACGCCGGTCAGGATGCCGGGGAAAACCCCGCCAAGGAACATCTTGGTAACCGAGCATCCGGCGATAACGGCGTAGACGACCATGGGAATGCTGGGCGGAATAATCGGCCCGGTGCAGCCTGCGGAACACACGATGGCCGCGCTTTCGGCCTTGTCGTAGCCTTCCTTTTCCATGACGGGCAAAAGCACCGAGCCGATGGCGGAGGTGTCCGCCACGGCGGCGCCGGAAACGCCCGCGAAGATCATGCAGGCGACGGTGGCCACATAGCCCAGGCCGCCTTTGATGTGCCCCAGGATGGAGCGCACAAAACTGATGATGCCCATGGAAAGGCCGCCTTCGTTCATGATGTCGCCCGCGAGGGTAAAGAACGGAATCGCCATGAGCGCGAAGTTATTGACTCCCACCATCGTGTATTGAGGCAAAAGCACAAAGTTCGCCTGTCCCATAAAAATGACAAGGCAGGCGCCGCTTAAAAACAGAGAAAACGCGATGGGTATGCCTATCGCGATAAAACTGAACAGTGTCAAAAGAAATACGACCAGCATCAGTCAGCCCCCTTTTTCGGAATACACAGCGCAATCAGCTTGCACAGACCAACAACAAGCATCCCCGCCCCGGAGAGGGGAATCACCAGCGAAATATAGCCAAAGGGAATCAAAAGGCCCGGCGACGGCCAGGCGAAGTTCTGTTCGCTGTAGCGGTAGCCGTACACCATAAGAATAAAAGATACAATGCAGATGCCCGCCAGGGTAACGATTTTGAATATCTTTTTTAGAAAAGGCGGGAGCGCCTCCTGAATGGCGTCAAAGGCGACGTGCCGGTTTCTGACCAGCGTCAGAATGATGCCGATGAATACCATCCAGACAAACAGGATACGGGACAATTCCTCCGAGGAGGTGATGGAACTGTTAAAGATATAACGCATAACGACTTCGATGAACACCGTCAGCACCATAAACGCCAGAATCACCGCGACAAGCGTTTCGCCAAGCCATTCGAGCTTTCCCAGAAACCGGAAGAGCGGGCTTTTTTTACCGGATGTAGTTTCCATTTTTTTACCTCACAAAAACCTGTATTCAGTGTCCGCGCGGGCGGGCGGGCGGGTTTACCGCGCGCGGGACCACAGGCACTGCCGCCCGCGCCAGGTGCGGAAAAACCGGCCCCAGCCCGCGCCCCGCGGCCTAGGACTTTTTCTTGCTGTTGATGATGTCTACCATTTCCTTGAGCCGGGGATACTTTACGCAGAACTGCTGGAGTACCGGCTTCATGCTGTCAATAAAGGGCTTTGTGTCGGGATAGGTAATCGTGAGGCCCTTGGATTTAAGGGTTTCGATATCCGCTTCGGCGTTCTTGATGTAGAGGGCGGTTTCTTCCTTGGCAAAGGCGCTCGCGGCGTCCTGGACGACTTTCTGGTTCGCGGGGCTTAGGGAATCCCAATACTTTTTGCCGATGGTAACCAGGTTGCCGGCGACGCAGTGGTTGGTAACCGCGATGTATTTTTGCACCTCAAACCAGCCGGAGGCCAGCACGGTTGTGGGGGGATTCTCCTGCCCGTCGATGGTTTTTTGCTGCATGGCGGTAAAAAGCTCGGACATGGGCATCGTGACGCCGTTGACGTTCCAGACCTTGCCCATTTCCACATAGTGTTCCACCTGGGGGACGCGCAGTTTCAGCCCCCGCATGTCCTCAAAGCTGTTAATGGGGCGCACGCTGTTGGAAACAGCCCGCACGCCGTTAATCGAAATTCCCAGGCCCTTGATGTTTACGGCGTCCATGCCGGCGCAGATCTGGTCCACCATGGTGTTCAGAATGTCGCTCGCTTCCTGGGCCGAACCAAACAGGGAGGGAAACTCGATACACATGAGCGCGGGAAACTGCGAACCCAGCATGGTGCCCAAAAGCCCCATTTCGACGTTGCCCATTTTGATGCCGTCGATAAACTCCGCCTCGGCACCCAGCATGTTGTTGGGGTACAGCTCCACGGTAATGGCCCCGCCGGAGTTTTTTTCGACCATGGGTTTGAAGGTCCCGGCCATAACGATGCTTGCCGGATGGGAGTCCGCAAAGTAGCTGGCGACTTTGATGACGGATTTCCCCGACCCGCCTTCGGTTCCGCCGCCCGCGAAGGCCGAAAAACCGGCGGTCAGGAGCAGGCACAGACTTAGTGAAAGAATTCTTTTCATTGTTGTCTCCTTTATTAGACACGGATTAGGATACCCGTGATTGTACAACAGAAAAACCTGTTTGTCTACTTGCTTTTTTTTGTGCATAGAGCAGCCGGAGAAGAAAACCGCGGGCCTCACTGGCGGCTCCAACCGTGCTTTCAGGATTGCGGCCCGCCCCAGTGAGCCCAAAAAAGCAGGCGGCCTGCGGTTTATGGCGCGTGCAGGGGTAAAAAGCGCGGGCTGCCGGGGGCTTTAGGCGGCGAAGCGCATGCAGGCCTGTTGTGCGAAGCGGGGCATTTATACAATTATTTTATTTTTATATTTCTGTACATATTTATCCACTGTCAACAAGTTAAGAAA
>JAISXE010000156.1 GCA_031270615.1 Spirochaetia bacterium | reverse complement strand
GAAGGCCAGAACTGGGAGGCCGCCATGTTTGCCGCCCAATACGGCCTTTCCCGCCTGATAGCTTTTACGGATTACAACAGACTGCAAATTGACGGCACTACCGACGAGATCATGGGCCTTGGGGACATCGAAGGCAAATGGGCAAGTTTCGGCTGGTACGTCCAGCGCTGCGGCGGCCACGATGTGGGCGCCATGCACGAGGCCATAGGCCGGGCCAAGGCCCAGGGTGAAGGCCCGGTGGGCAGGCCGTCCATGGTCATCCTCGATACCATAAAGGGGAAGGGCGCGGCGTTTTGCGAGGGAAAAGTCGAGGGCCACAACATGCCCGTTTCCATGGAAGCGGCGGAAAAAGCCATGGCGGAGTTAGGATAACGTTAGGATGACTAAGGAGGAAAACATGGCGGAGAAAGAAATGCGCGCCGTTTACTGCGACACCTTAAAACGGCTGGCGGCGGAAAATAAAAACATCGTTATTGTGGAAGCGGATCTGATGAAGGCTTCGGGAACCATGCCTTTCAAGGCGGCCTATCCCGGGCGGGCCATTGATGTGGGGGTGGCGGAAGCGAATATGGCGGGGATTGCCGCGGGGCTGTCCGTGGCGGGGAAGATTCCCTTTGCCGCCACTTTTGGCTGTTTTGCGTCCCGGCGGGCTTTTGACCAGTTTTTTCTGTCCGCCAACTACGCCCGCTTAAACGTCAAGCTTGCCGGAACCGATCCGGGGATTTCCGCCGCCTTCAACGGCGGTACCCACATGCCCTTCGAGGACATGGGCATGATGCGGCTTATTCCGCATCTTGTCGTTCTGGAACCGTCGGACCCGGTTTCCCTGGAAAAGCTGCTGGAACAAAACGCCGCGTATTACGGCTGTTCCTATATGCGGCTCCACCGGAAAGCCGTGCCTTCCCTCTATAAACCGGATGAGGAATTCTCCCTGGGCAAAGGCAAGGTGCTGCGGGACGGCAGGGATCTTGCCATCGCCGCCCTGGGGGCCATCATGGTTCCAGAGGCCCTGAAGGCGGCCGGATTATTGGGGGAACAGGGAATCAGCGCTGCGGTAATCGACGTGCTGACGGTGAAACCCCTGGACAGGGAGCTTGTCCTTTCGTATGCCGCAAAAACCGGAAGAATCGTCACTGCGGAGAACCACCAGGCAAGCGGCGGCCTTGGCGGGGCGGTGGCGGAGCTGCTTGCCCGGGAAAGGCCCACCCCCATGGCCATGGTTGGCGTGGCCGATGAGTTCGGCGAGGTGGGAACCCAGGAATGGCTGCGGGAACGTTTTAGGCTGAGTGCCGCGGAAATCGTCAAACAGGCTTTGGCCCTTATCAACAGGTAACGGAGGAAAATAAATGAAAATAGCGATTGCGTCGGATTTGTCGGGTTTCCCTCTCAAGGAGGCGATTGTTAAACACCTTAAAGGGAAAAACCACGAAGTTGCGGATTTCGGCATTCCGTCGGAAACGGAAGGCCAGCCGTATTTCATCCAGGCCCCCAAGGTGGCCAGGGCGCTCCAACAGGGGGAAGCGGAGCGGGGCATCCTTATTTGCGGGACCGGCCAGGGCATGGCCATTGTGGCGAATAAATTCAAGGGAATTTATGCCTGCGTGGTGGATGACATTTTCAGCGGCGAGCGGGCGAAAATCATCAACAACGCCAACATCATTACCCTGGGGGGATGGATCACCGCGCCTTTTGCGGGTTGTGAAATCGTGGAGGCCTGGCTTGCCATGAGCTTTACCCAAAAAATGGAATTCAAGCACGATTTCCTTGCAAATGCCTTTGAACAGGTACAGGCTTTGGAGAAGGAAAATTTTAAATGAAATTAACCCTGAACACGCCGGTAGAAATTCACGAATTCGACCGGCTCGAAGCGCGGGAACTGTTTGCGATAATGGCCAAAAGCGCGGGAGCCGCTGGGGAGCAGGCAAAGTCCTTCCGTGTGGCCGCGGTATGCGACAAGACCCCCATTGGGGGAAGGGACCGCGTCCTGGAATCCCTGGGGCGGCTCTGCGGGGTCACGGTTTTTGATCGGGTGGAACCCAATCCCCGGACGGTGGATATTATGGCCATGCTGGGGCAGGAAGACTTTGGCGGTTTCAGCGCCGTGCTGGGCATAGGCGGGGGCAGCGTGTTGGATTCCGCAAAAGCCCTGGCAATGCTGGCGGCCAACGGCGGCTGCCTTGATGATTACCTGGGCGCATCCCCGTCAAAAACCATAGCAAAACCATCCCTGCCCCTGACGCTGATCCCCACCACCGCCGGGACAGGATCGGAAGTGACCAAAGTCGGGGTATATACGTCCAAGGAGGGGCGGAAGCACACCCTGGGTTCCCCCCTGATGATGGCGAGAAGCGCGGTTCTCTGCGGTTCCCTGCTTGACGGGATTCCGCCCGCCCTCTGCGCGTCCACGGGTTTTGACGCCCTGGACCACGCCCTGGAATCCATTTGGAACAAAAACGCGGACGACGCCACCAGGCAGATGGCCGAGGATGCGGCGGTCGAAGCGCTCGCCTGGCTCCCCCTGGCCTATAAAAACGCGGCCCTCATCAAGGCGGGCGGGAGCGGGGTTCCAGAGAACCACAACATGGTTTGCATGAGGATGCTCCGGGCCTCCTGCATGGCGGGGACCGCGTTCAGCATCACCGGAACCGCCGCGGGGCACGCCCTTTCCTTTGTCCTGAGCGAGGACTGGCACATAGCCCACGGAACCGCCTGCGCCTTTACCCTGCTTGATATTTTTGATTTGGCGGCGGCGGAAGAAAAAACCGCAAAAAGCCTGGGGCGGATAATGAAGCGCTTCGACCCGGCGCAAGATGCCAGGCCGGTTCAGGCGCTGCGGAACCACATAGCGGCCATGATGGATGACATGCGTATACCCCGGACATTCAAGGATTTGGGGATAGTCCTGGGCCCCCAGGAGATCGCCCCCCATTTTGACCGGGCTTTTTCAGACCCCAAGATGTGGAACCAGATCCCCAGGGCGACGAAAGAAAACATCTACCCCCTGCTGGAAAAGAAATGCTGATTCCCCTCGTGCTTTCGGGGCTGGTTGTTTTCCTTACCCACTCGCTGGAGGCGGTTACGGGGTTTGGCTGCGCGGTGCTGGCCATGCCTTTTGTAACCGCCCTTCTGGGTGTGCGCCGGGGGATCGTCATCATTACCATCCTGAGCTGGCTTCTGGCGCTTTACCTGGCTGCCAGCAAACGGAAACAGCTTGATTTCCGTCAGTTCGGCATCATTTGCGGATGTATGGCCATAGGGCTTCCGGCGGGGATGTACTTTTTCCGGGCATTCGACACAATTTTTTTAAAGAAGGTCCTGGGGATTTTTATTATCGTTGCCTCGGCCTGGCAGCTTCTTCTGCGCCTGGGGCATAGAAAACCCGCAATGGCAGAAGCGCCCCGGGGAATAAAAGCCCTGCCGTATTACGGGCTGCTCGTCGTCGGCGGCATCGTACACGGCATGTTTTCTACCGGGGGCCCCCTGGTGGTGATCTATGCTTCCCGGGCGCTGCCGGACAAGGGCCAATTCAGGGCCACCCTCTGCCTTTTATGGACGGCGCTCAATACGGTGATCATCGGCGCGTATCTTCTGGAAGGCAGCATAACTCCGCCCATAGCGGGCAATACCGGCCTCCTCGCGCTCTTTGTGATTCCCGGCATTATTGCCGGCGAAAAAATCCATCACAGGGTAAACGAGCGAATTTTTTCGGTGATAGTATTTTCCATGCTGCTGGTTACCGGATTTTTTATGTTTTTTTTATGAGCTGCCGCAGAGAAACCAAACCACGGGCCACGTCGGCCACCCGGACGGGAGGACGGACACTGTCAACAAGTTAAGAAAAAGATCTGCGCCTTTTTGGCGCTCCCGCGCCAAAAACCCGGGTTGCATGGGCGAGCAGTATTTTTGTATCCGCGTAGCGGATACAAAAATACGACCAGCCGGGCTTT
>JAISXE010000104.1 GCA_031270615.1 Spirochaetia bacterium | reverse complement strand
CCCGCCTACCAGACAGCGATGTAGCCGTCCGTTCTTTTTTCCGTTCCTGCGGCGTAGACCCCGCTGGGAAGCCGCTGGATGATTTGCCCCCTGCCGAAAGGCATATCGCTCGTGTGGTAGGAGATTTCGTGTCCCTTTGCGGCCAGGGCCTCGGCAATATGGCGGGGGAAGCCCGGCTCAAACTGCAGCTTTTTCCCTTCCAGCCACATCCAGCGGTACGCGTCAAGGGCCGCCTGGGGATTCAGGCCGAAGTCGATAAGGCCGCTTACCACCTGGAGGTGCGCCTGGGGCTGCATGGCCGCGCCCATGATGCCGAAGGGGCCCAGGGGTTTTCCCTCGCGGGTGATGAAGCCGGGAATAATCGTATGGAAGGGCCTTTTCCCTGGCACAAGGCAGTTGGCGCTTTTTTCGTCCAGGCTAAACGCGCTTCCCCTGTTCTGGAAGCTGATGCCGCTTTCCGGTATGACGATGCCGGAGCCGAAGCCCGCGAAGTTGCTCTGTATCCAGGACACCATGTTCCCTTCCGCGTCAGCCGCGCAGAAGTACACGGTTTCGCTGCCAAAGGGTTTTCCGGGTCCGGGGGACAGGGCGTTTTCGCCGACAAGGGCGGCGCGGCGGCCCGCATACTCCTTGGAAAGAAGGCCCTCAAGCGGCACGGAAGAAAAACGGGAATCGGCTATGTACTGGCGCCCGTCGGCAAAGGCGAGCTTCAAAGCCTCGATTTGTTTGTGGCAGGTGTCTGGATGATCCTTGCCGAAATTCAGGCTGAAATTTTCCAGGATGTTCAGGCCCAGAATGGCAACGAGGCCCTGGCCGTTGGGGGGTATTTCCCAGATATCGTGGCCCCGGTAGTTTATGGAAATAGGGTCCACCCATTCCGCGGAAAATGCGGCAAGGTCCTCGCCCCGCAGAAAGCCGCCGTGCTTTTTCATAAAGGCGTCAATGCCCTGCGCAATGGGGCCCTGGTAGAAGGAGCGGCTTTCGGTTTTCCCGATTTCCCGCAGGGTCCCCGCCTGGGCGGGAACTCCGCGCGGTTCCCCGGCCACGGGGGTTTTGCCGCCGGGGGCGAAAACGCTGAACCAGCCGTCAAAGGCAGCCGCTTCCCCCGCATCCCCGCGGCCGGCGGCGGCCTTTTGCGCTTCACGGTAGATGCCATAGGCCTCGGCCCACATCCGGGACGTAAGCGGCGTTACGGGAAAGCCTTCTTCCGCAAGCCGCGCGGCTTCTTCCAGAAGCCGCGCGAACGGGAGCCTGCCGTATTCTTTCCAGGCGGCGGCCCAGGCCGAGGGTATGCCTGGAACGGTGATGGGCGCAAGACCGAAGCGCGGTATCCGCGCAAAGCCTTTTTCGCGTATCGCCTGCGCCGTCATGCGGGCGGGGGCCGTGCCGCTTGAGTTCAGGCCGCGCAGGCGCTTTTCCTTTTCCGTCCAGATAATCGCGAAAGCATCCCCGCCCAAGCCGTTACTTGTCGGTTCCAGCACGGTAAGAGCCGCAGCGCAGGCCACTGCCGCATCAACGGCGTTTCCTCCCTTTTTGAGAATGTCCAGTCCCGCCTGGGCCGCCAGGGGCTGGGAGGCGGCAACGACCCCTTTCGCGGCATAGACAAGCTGCCGCCGCGAAGGGTAGGGAAAAAAATGGGGATCGAATTCCATGTTATTTGCCCGCCATAACGGTAAGATAGGGCAGGGCGACAAAGTTGCCCGCCATGCCGCCGAGGCTGGAAAAAAGGAACACCAAAAGCACATGGGTAAAACGGTTGCGGAAAAAGCCTTTTATGCTCGCGATATCGTTGTGCAGGTTTTCAAAATCCTGCACCTGGGGCTTGCGCAGGTACGCCTCAAGCAGCCCGGTAAGCATCCCCACCCCGATTGCGGGATTCAGGGTGGCGACGGGGGCCGCCACGACGGAGGCAAGTATCGTCAGGGGATGGGCCAGTGCGGCAAGGGAACCGAGGGCCGCAAGCCCCCCGTTAGCCGCAATCCATATCCACAGCATTTCAATGCCCTGGGCCTTGCCCGCGCTGAAAAAACCCCAGACGATAAGCGCGGCGATGGCTGCGGGAACAAGCCAGCCCAGGGCCTTTGCCAAAAAGCCCCGCCGGGGAACCGCCTCGATCTCCGCCGTGTCAATGGGGCCGTTTTCGTGCATTTCCCCAAGGCGGCGGACGATTCCCGGCACATGGCCCGCGCCGACAACGGCGAGTATCCTTTTTTCGCCGCTCTTGAAAATATTCGCGGCGAGGAAGCTGTCCCGCTCGTCTATCAGCACTTCCTTGACCGAAGGCAGATACCCCGCAAGCTCGTCCATCATGCCCTCAAGCTCGCTCTTTTTTTTCAGTTCCTCGATCTCCTGGGGAGAAAGCTTTTCCGTGGCAAACACCGAGGAGAGCATGGCGGAAAGAAGCTTGCTTTTTCCCCACAGGCCGGTTTTTGCCCAAGCCCGCCGGAGCGTCGTCTGGATTTCCCTGTCGGAAAAGGAAACCGGGATACCCAGATCCTGCGCGGTTTCCACGGCCCTCATCATTTCCTCGCCCGGCTTGACGCCCAAATCTATGCCGAGCCTCCTCTGAAACGAGGCCAGGACCAGGTTGCCCAAAAGGAGAAAGCCTTTTTTCTGTTTCATGACCTGGTAGATGTTCAGGGAAGACCAGTCCCGGCTTTTTGTCATGGACGCATAGCGGGAGTTATCGATTTCCACGCAAACCCTTTCCGGCTTTTCCTCCGCGATGATGCGCCCAACCTCCTCGACGCTCTCGCGCGACACATGGGCCGTTCCGAGAAGAATAAATTCCCTGCCGCCCAATTCAAGGCGGGTAATGTTTTCGCTCATGGTTATTCCTTATTGTATCCTTGCCGTAAAAAATCTTCGATGACGTTCAGAAACTTTTTTTGCAGTTCCGCGCTTCCGGGGTGAAGCCCCGCGTGGACCGTCCCCCCGCTCATGTGGGAATGCCCTCCGCCGGATCCTATGTCCCGCAAAGCGCGCTTTATAATAAGATCGGCCGGCAGCCGCGGATTCTCGCTGCGCAGGGACAGCCTGCACGCCGTGCTTCCCGTCTCGATGGTAATCACAAAATGGATCTCCGCCATGCGCAGGAAATAATCGGAAATCAGCCCCAAAAGCTCAGGCCTAAGGGAAGCATCCGCAGGGGCCTCGCCGTGGGCTTCGTACATCTGCGGGGATTCCAAATCGACAAAGCACACCTCCCCGCATATAGAGTAATGGTCAAAGGCATAGCGGAGGATCGGAATATCCTGCACGGAAAAACTGTTACGCAGGATATAGGCGGATTCCTCCCAATCGCTTTGAAAAAACAAACCGGAAAAAGCCGCCAAGTCAACCGTGCCCACGCCCCGCGTCATGTGCGCCGTGTCCATCATAAGCCCGGTCAGAAGGGCAGTAGCCACATCCCGGGGCGGCTCGGTCAGGGTTTCAAGATAATACTGGTAGATAATGGTCGAGCAGGAGCCAAAGCCGGGCCTGATGTCAACAAAGGGACACTCGGGAACACGGGCGGGCGGCTGGTGGTGGTCAATGATCCCGGTGATGGGAAAATCCGAAAGGTTTGTCACATTCATGTTTCCGGCAATCCCGTCCACAAGGATTATCTGCGTGCTTTTTGTTATGTGCAGTGAGCATGCCGGCACAACGGGAATCAAAAGATCCTTGATGACGCCCGTAACGCTGAAACCCTGCATCTCCCCGCCGTAGCAGAACTCGCAGGCAAAACCGAATTTCTGCAAAAGACGCATCAAGGAGAAACCCGAAGCAATCGCGTCGTGGTCGGGATAATCATGCGCCTGGACGATGACAGGTTTGTTTCTGTCCAAAACTTCCAAAAGATCATGAAAACGTTTTGCCGGCATTTTCCTCTCTACTGCTTCCCTTCAAGTTTTTTCAGCTCCCACGCGGCAAGCCTGTTTTCAATATAACCATTATTCGCCTCCCCGGAAGCATCCAAAAAATACGTTCTGGCGCCCGGCATTCTGTTTTGCAGCATATACTGCGCCGCCAGGTAAAACAGCATGCGGGAACGCAGAACCTTGTTCTTTTCCGCCTGCACCTGCTGGACAATGAAAAGGTCGGAAGACGGCTGCATATAATAGCGGGCCATGTGGTAAAAAAGGGTGTCGCGGGGCAGCTTTCCCATAATCCCCGCAAGATAGTCGGAGGCCTTTTTCTGATCCCCGGCTTTTTTGTAACACAGGGCCGCCAGAAGGTGGTAGGCGTGCTCGTCCCTTTCCGCGTCCGAGGCTTTTATAAAACACGAAGCGGCCCGCATCCAGTTCCCCTTCTTGTACTCAAGAATCGCCAGCGGCAGGTTGATGTAGGCGTATTTCGGATTCATGCTTTGCGCTTTCCGGTAGTCCTCGTAGGCCTCGTCTATCCGGTCCATGCCGTCATAAATACGCGCGCGGTAAAAATAGGCAAGGCTTATGGAGGGGTCCATCCCAAGCGCCGTGTTTAAATCCTCAAGCGCGGCCTCGGTGCTGCCCGTCTGCGCGCGGAGTTTTCCCCGGTCGTAATAATTCCACGCGTAATCGGGAATAAGCTCGATGGCCTTTGTTATATCCGCCTCGGCCCCCTCGATATTGCCCGCGTCCGCGTGGGCCCTGCCCCGGTCGGCATAGGCAAAAGGATAGTCGGGCTGCAGTTCAATCACCCGCGTCAGGGTTTTCGCGGCATCCTCCGCCTTGCCCCGGCGCAGTTGGGTATTGCCCTTGCCGATAAGGGCCACAAGGTTCTGGGGATTCCCCTCAAGGCTTTGGGCGAAAAGTTTTTCCGCATCGGCGTATTTTCTTTCACGCAGGAAAATCTCCCCCAGGGCGGCCTGCGCCCTGTCGTCGGCAGGGTTAATCGCCAGAAGGCGTTGCAGGATTTCCCTTTGTGCCGAGGCATTGCCCTGCGCCGATTCGATAAGCGCCAGGGAATACAAGGCGTTCCGGTTGTCCGGGTCTTCCCGGAGGATATCATCCACAACCAGACGCGCCTCTTCCAGCTCCTGCGCTATAAGAAGGACATCCACAAGAAGCTGCTTCGTTTCCAGGGAGTCCGGGTTGCGTTTCCGCGCCTCCTCAAGCGCCCGCACGGCCTGCATGGGGTCGCCCGTGGACAGGGAATAGGCGACGCTCGTATACAGCTCCTCCTCTTCCGGCAAGGGTTTCTCAAAGCCGCCTTCGGGCGTTCCCGCCTGGGTCGCGCAGCCCAAGGCAAGCAGCGCCGCCGCGCAGACAGGCAATAGTCCGCAAATCTTTTTGATGATGGGCATAGGGAAAGTATACCGAAAAAACGGATTTCGGGATAGAGAGTGAAGTATGGGGAATGAAGCGTTAAAAGAAAAATTTGGGCGCGTTTTTTTTCGGCCGCAGCCGAAAAAAAACCGGGCTTTCCGGGGCTGCGCTATCGCTCCGGCCGCGCCTGCGGCGCGGCTTGCTTCGCAACCCCTCCAATCCCTCGCGCATGGGCGGCAGACCGTTTTGCGCTACCAACGCGGGGCTTCGCCCACGGCCTGCTTGTACGGCCCTAAAGGAAATTGCGACCAGCCCTCGCGCATAGGCGGCAGACCGTTTTGCTTTGCCAACACCGGGCTTCGCCCACGGCCCCCCGCCTTCGGCGGTTCACAACCACCTGGTTGTAGCCAAAATGTCGCGTCCCTGGCTATAAGTATGTACTGCGTTGCAGGAGGCGCTTAACCTTTAAGCGTCTTCTGGTGACAAATGCGCGACATTTTGCCAGCGTAAATGGCTCCTGCAATCGTGGTGGCCGCGGCCGGAGTGGATAAAGACGCGCATGGCGCTTCGCGCCATCGCGTGGTGGCAAAAACCCCGATTTGCCCAGGCTGCATGGGCGGCAGACCGTTTTGCGCTACCAACGCGGGGCTTCGCCCACGGCCTGCTTGTACGGCCCTAAAGGAAATCGCGACCAGCCCCGGCAAATCGGGGCCGCCTGGTTCTGAGTGAACCGCCTTCGGCGGTTCACAACTACCTGCCCCTGAGCCGCTTCGCGGTGCGGGGTTTT